>NZ_CAXFDV010000383.1:0-4757 GCF_964001545.1 uncultured Aquincola sp. | reverse complement strand
GGCCGACGAACGGGTGCGCGGCGTGATGTTCACCGGCTCCACCGAGGTGGCGCGGCTGCTGCAGCGCAGCCTGGCCGGCCGGCTGGATGCACAGGGCCGCCCGCCGCTGCTGATCGCCGAGACCGGCGGCCAGAACGCGATGATCGTCGACTCGTCCGCGCTGGCCGAACAGGTGGTCGCCGACGTGCTCAGCTCGGCCTTCGACAGCGCCGGCCAGCGCTGCTCCGCCCTGCGCGTGCTGTGCCTGCAGCAGGACGTGGCCGACCACGTGCTGCAGATGCTGCACGGCGCGCTGCGTGCGCTGCGGCTGGGGTCGCCCGACGAGCTGAGCACCGACATCGGTCCGGTGATCGACGAAGAAGCGCGCGCCGGCATCGAAGCGCACATCGCCACGCTGCGCCAGCGCGGCCATGCGGTGCAGCGGCTGGGCGGCAATGCCGCGGTGCTGGCGCACGGCAGCTTCGTGCCGCCAGCCGTCATCGAGATCCCGTCGCTGGCCGAGCTGCAGCGCGAGGTCTTCGGCCCGGTGCTGCACGTGCTGCGCTACCGGCGCGACGAGCTGCCGGCGCTGATCGAGCAGATCAACGCCACCGGCTACGGCCTGACGCTGGGGCTGCACACCCGCATCGACGAAACCATCGCGCTGGTGACCGAGCGGGTGCATGCGGGCAACCAGTACGTCAACCGCAACATCGTGGGCGCCGTGGTGGGCGTGCAGCCCTTCGGGGGCGAGGGCCTGTCGGGCACCGGCCCCAAGGCCGGCGGGCCGCTGTACCTGCGGCGGCTGGTGACCGTGGACGAGGCGGGCGAGGGAGCTGTCGCTGCGGCGTCTGCGGCGCCCAGCAATGCCGCGGCGCCCATCTCGGCTCCGACCGCCGCGGCGCCGAGCCCGGCCTTGCCCACCAGCGTGCCGACCCTGCTGCAAAGCCCCGCCCGCGCCGTGCAGGCCCCGTTGCAGGCCCTGGCCGCCAGCCAGCCCGGTGCGCCTTGGCTGGCCACGCTGTGCAGCGCGCTGGCCGCGTCATCGCCCGCCGGCCTGCAGCAACTGCTGCCCGGCCCGACCGGGGAGCGCAACGTCTACCGCCTGCTGCCGCGCGCGGCGGTGCTGTGCCTGTCGATGGCCGACGACCGCGACGAACTGCTGTGCCAGCTGACCCATGTGCTGGCCGCTGGCTCCAGCGCGCTGTGGCCCGACAGCCCTGCGGCTCGCGGCCTGCACCCGGCGCTGCCGGCCGAGCTGCGTACCCGCGTGCGCCTGCTGCCGGGCGACGCCAGCCAGGCGCTGGCCGATGCCGCCTTCGACGCCGTGCTGCTGCACGGCCAGCCCGACGAAGCCCGCCACGCCAGCCGCCTGCTGGCCGAGCGCCAGGGCCCCATCGTCGGCTTGCAGGTGGCCGCGCCGGGCCGGCTTCAGCAAGGCGTCTTCAGCCTGGAGCCGCTGATGCTGGAGCGCAGCGTCTCCATCAACACCGCCGCGGCAGGCGGCAATGCGAGCTTGATGACGCTGGATTGAGCGCGAGACCCCGCCGCGGGGTCAGGCCAGGGCCCGCGCCTGCGCCACCCGCGCCTGATCCCGCGCCGTCAGCCAGGTGCCCAAAGCGCCGCACACCCCGATGGTCAGGATGCCGGTGATCGCCCAGCCGTCGGGCATGTGCGCGAACACGGCCCAGCCGGCCAGCGTGGCGAACACGATCTGCAGGTACAGGTAGGGCGTGAGCACCGCCACCGGCGCCTTGCCGTAGGCCAGGATCAGCAGGTAGTGGCCCAGCGTGCTGCAGATGCCGATGCCCACCAGCATCACCCAGGCCATGGGCGGCAGCGCGGTCCACACGAAGGGCAGCAGCACCGACAGCAGCGCGGCGCCCACGCAGCCGGTGTAGAAGTGCATCGTGGCCGCGTCTTCGGTGCGGGCCAGGCGGCTGGTCAGCACCTGGTAGGCGGCGTTGGTGGCCACCAGGCCCAGCGGCATCAGGCTGGCCAGGCTGAACACGTCGCTGCCCGGGCGGATCACGGTGATGGCGCCGACGAAGCCGCCCGCCACGCACACCCAGCGCAGCGGCGAGATGCGCTCACCCAGCGAGGTGGCGGCCATCAGCGTGATGATCAGCGGCGTGAGCATGACGATGGCGGTGAATTCGCCGATCGGCATGTGCATCAGGCTGAAGTACGAGAACACGCTGGAAGCGGTGAGCAGCGCCCCGCGTGCGAACTGCAGCCCCGGCCGGCGGGTGTGCAGCAGCTTCAGGCCCTTGCGCGGCAGCATGGCCAGCGCGGTGACCAGCGCCTGGAAGAGGTAGCGGAACCACACGGCCATCACGGCCGGGACGAGCGCGCTGAGCGTCTTGGTGCCGGTGTCCAGCACCGCAAAGCAGGCGACGGCGAAGACGACGAAGAGGATGGCCTGGAGGGGCCGCTGGACCGCGCTCACGGGCGGCCCGGTGTACTGCAGGAGGGCATGCGCCGATTGTCGCCCGCCTCAGCGTTTACCCGCATGGCGTTTCGCCGGTACCCCGGCGCGCCACTGGGTTGGAAGGCTCAGCGGCCGATGGACAGCGCCACGTGCGCGGTGCCGATGCCCTGGCCGGGCGCCATGTCGGGCTCGTCGGCGTTGGCGCCGATCATCACCACCGCGGCGGCGATGCCGGCCACGAAGGTGGCGGCGGACAAACCCAGCCCGCGGGCCTTGTGGCTGGGTTGCAGGTGGGCGGGGCGGTGGCTGGGGCGGCGGTGGCGGCGATGCATGGTGGGCTCCGTGCGGCAGGTGGTGCGGGGATCGTTGGATGAACTGTAAAAATCGCCGCCGGCCCGCGCAGTCGGCGCCTGGCGTCGGCGGCTGTCAGACGCCATCCCGAAGTCGTGAGTGGCCGGCTTCACCCGCTGCAGCAGCCGCCGCCTACGATGGGCGGGTGACGTTTGCCGAAGCCCCGTTGTCCGACCCCGCCGCGCGCTGGCCGTGTATCGCCCAGGCCCGGCAGTGCCGCCACCCCCGACGCCCGCTGCGCCTGCGCGGCCACCTGGTCGGCAGCGTGGACGAGCGGCGCCTGCCGCTGTTGCAGGCGCTGGCCCCCGAGCTTCAATGCACACCCGAAGCCCTGCTGGCCCCGCCGCTGGCCGACGCCGCAGCCGCAACCGCCTGGTTCGAGCCGCTGAACCTGCGGCTGCGGGCCGAAGGCGCCATCCCCGGCTGGCGTGACGAGCGCTATCCGGTGTTGCCGCTGCAGGCCTACACCGGCGCCGTGCCGCTGGCCGACATCGAGCGCGCGGCGGCCCGGTTCTGGGGCACGCTGACCTTTGGCGCCCATGCCAATGGCTACCTGTCCGATGCCAGCGGGCGGCCCACCCACCTGTGGCTGGGCCGCCGCTCGGCCACCAAGGCCACCGACCCCGGATTGCTGGACAACCTGATCGGCGGCGGCGTGCCGCTGGGGCAGACGCCATTCGAAACGCTTGTACGTGAGGGCTGGGAAGAGGCCGGGCTGGCCCAGCCGCAGCTGCACACGGCGCGGCCGGTGCGTGTGATCCAGCTGCGCCGCGAACTGCCCGAAGGCCTGCAGCTGGAGCGCCTGTACGCCTTCGATCTGCCGCTGCCGCCGGGCGTCACCCCCGCCAACCAGGACGGCGAGGTGGCCAGTTTCCAATGCCTGCCGGTGGCTGAGGCGCTGGCACTGGCGCAGGCGGGCGAGATGACGGTGGACGCAGCCCTGGTGACGCTGGACTTCGCCCTGCGCCACCGCCTGCTGCCGGCCGACGAGATCGGCGCCCTGCAGGCGGCCACCGCGGCGCTGTTCATGGAACCTGGCGCCATTCAAAGTATCTGAAGCCGGGCGTGAAGCGTGCTGAACCGGCGGCCAATGTCCGCTGGGCACACTCCTGCCCCATGCCGACGCCTGCCCACCCCTCCCACCGTTACACCCTGACCGCCATCGTGCTGCACTGGCTGCTGGCCGTGCTCATCGTCGGCACCTTCCTGGTCGGCTGGCAGATGGCCGACATGCCGTTTTCGCCGCAGCGGCTCAAGCTCTACAACTGGCACAAGTGGGCGGGCAGCGTGATCCTGGCGCTGTCGGCGCTGCGGCTGCTGTGGCGCCTGTTCCACCGCCCGCCGGCTGACGTGCCGATGACGCCGGTGCAGCGCACCGCCGCCCACGCCACGCACCACCTGCTGTACCTGCTGTTCTTCGCGGTGCCGCTGGTGGGCTGGGCTTACAGCTCTGCGGCCGGCTTCCCCATCGTGGTGTTCGGCCTGGTGCCGCTGCCCGACTTCGTGCCGGTGGACAAGGCCCTGGCCGCCGCCATCAAGCCCTGGCACGGCTGGCTGGCCTATTCGCTGGCCGTGCTGGTGGTGCTGCACGTGGCCGCCGCCCTCAAACACCATTTCATCGACCGCGATGGCCTGCTGCACCGCATGGTGCCCGGCCGCGCCTGAAAGCCCGACCCATGAACTCGAACCGCTTCTCCTTGATCTCGCGCCGCACGCTGGCCGCTGCCGCGCTGGCGCTGGCCGCCACCGGCCCCGTGTTCGCCCAGGCCGCCGCCAAACTGGTGCCGGCGCAAAGCGACATCAGCTTCACCAGCCGCCAGATGGGCGTGCCGGTGGATGGCAAGTTCCGCAAGTTCGACGCGCAAGTGGCCTTTGACCCCAAGAAGCCCGATGCCGCCCGCATCGCGCTGGCGATCGACCTGGCCAGCATCAGCCTGGGCGCGCCCGAGAGCGAGGCCGAGGTGGTCAAGCCGCTGTGGTTCAACGTGCCCAAGTT
>NZ_CAXFDV010000382.1:0-3804 GCF_964001545.1 uncultured Aquincola sp. | reverse complement strand
GCTTCAACCTGCCCACCGGCAGCCCCGACGACGTGGCCGAAGGCCCCAAGCTGCGCGCCCACACCGTGTTCGACCGCACGCTGCTGCGCGTGGGCGAAACCGTGCACATGAAGCACCTGCTGCGTGCCGAAACCGGCCGCGGCCTGCAGGCGCTGCCGGTGGCCGAGCGGCCCACGCGCATGCGCATCACCCACGTGGGCAGCGACACCCGCTACGAGCAGGCCTTGACCTGGCGGGCCGAGGGCCGCCATGCCACCGCCGACTGGGCGGTGCCCACCACCGCCAAGCTGGGCCAGTACGAGGTGGAGCTGCTGCGCGGCGACCGCGCCTGGTCCAGCGGCAGCTTCCGCGTCGAGGCCTTCCGCGTGCCGCTGGTCGATGCACGCCTGAGCGCGCCCGCCGGCCCGCTGGTGGCGCCCCCAAGCCTGCCGCTGGCGGTGCAACTCACCCACTTGTCGGGCGGCGGCGTGGCCAAGGCCCCGGTGCAGCTGAGCGCGCTGTGGCGCGAGCGCAGCGTCGACTTCGCGGGCTATGAGGACTACAGCTTCCAGCCGCCGCGTGAACCCGGCCAGGAGGCCGACGCGGCGGCGGGTGAAGAAGCCGCCGACGGCGCCCGCCTGGTGGCCGACAAGCTGGCCGCCACCACCGATGCCAACGGCGCCGCCCGCATCGAGCTGCCGCGCATGCCCGTGCCGCGCACGCCGGCCGAGCTGACCGCCGAACTGCGCTTCGACGACCCCAATGGCGAGGTGCAGACCGCCACCCAGCGCCTGGCCGTGTGGCCCAGCGCGGTGGTGGTGGGCCTGCGGGCGCGCGCCTGGGCAGCAAGCCCTGGGCAGGTGCGCTTCCAGGCCGTGGTGCTGGACACCCAAGGCCGACCCAAGGCCAACCAGCAGGTGGAAGTGACCGGCCGCCGCACGCAGTGGATCAGCTCGCGCAAGCGGCTGGTGGGCGGCTTCTACGCCTACGACCAGCGGCGCGAGGTGCAGCCGCTGGGCACGCTGTGCAGCGGCCGCAGCGATGCGCGCGGCCTGGTGCTGTGCGAAGCCTCGCTCACCGCGGCGGGTGAAGTGGAACTGGTGGCGCAAGCCAAGGACGACGCCGGCCGCGCCAGCCAGGCCGCCACCTCGGTGTGGATCACCGGCCAGGGCGACTTCTGGTTCGCACAGGACAACGACGACCGCATCGACCTGCTGCCCGAGCAGCGCAGCGTGGCGCCCGGCGGCACCGCGCGGCTGCAGGTGCGCATGCCCTTTCGCGAAGCGACGGTGCTGGTGTCGGTGGAGCGTGAAGGCGTGCTGCACACCCAGGTGGTGACGCTGCGCGGCAATGAGCCGGTGGTGGAAGTGCCCATCCCGCGGCTGCCCAAGGACGCAGATGCAGATGCCACCAGCTGGGCGCCCAATGTGTACGTGAGCGTGCTGGCGCTGCGCGGCCGGCTGCGCGAAGTGCCCTGGTACTCGCTGTTCCAGTGGGGCTGGCGCGCGCCGCTGGACTGGTGGCGCGCCTTCCGCCACGAAGCGCCCGACTGGCGGCCGCCCGGCGCGATGGTGGACCTGGCCAAGCCGGCCTTCAAGTTCGGCGCCACGCAGTTGCAGGTGGGGCTTGATGCGCACAAGCTGGACGTGCAGGTGACGGCCGACCGCGCCCAGTACGGCGTGCGCCAGACCGCCCAGGTGACGGTGAAGGTGACGCAGCAGGGCCAGCCGGTGGCCGGCACCTCGGTGGCCTTTGCGGCGGTGGACGAAGGCCTGCTGGCGCTGCAGCCCAACGGCAGCTGGCAACTGCTGGAAGCCATGTTCCAGCCGCGGCCCTGGTCGGTGGAAACCGCCACCGCGCAGGGTGAAGTCATCGGCCGCCGGCACTATGGCCGCAAGGCGGTGCCGGCCGGCGGCGGTGGTGGCCGCAACCCCACGCGCGAGCTGTTCGACACCTTGCTGCTGTGGCGCGCCGACGTCACGCTCGACGCCAAGGGCGAGGCCAAGCTGCAGGTGCCGCTGAACGATTCGCTGACCAGCTTCCGGCTGGTCGCCATCGCCGATGCGGGCGCCGACCGCTTCGGCACCGGCAGCACGCAGGTGCGGGTGTCGCAAGACCTGCAGATGCTGCCCGGCCTGCCGCCGGTGGCGCGTGAAGGCGATCGCTACAACGCCGTCTTCACGCTGCGCAACACCACCAGCCGCGCGATGACGGTGCAGGCCGCATTGAAGGCCGAGGGCGTGGCCGGCCTGCAGCCGCAGACCGTCTCGCTGCCCGCCGGTGCCGCGGCCGAAGTGGTGTGGCCGGTGCTCACGCCCAGCGGCGTGAGCGCGCTGCAATGGGAAGCCTCGGTGACCGAGCAAGGCGGCAGCGCCCGCGACCAGCTGCGCCTGCCGCAGGCCATCACGCCCGCGGTGCCGGTGCAGGTGACGCAGGCCACGCTGGCGCAGCTGGAAGGCACGCTCACCCTGCCGGTGGCGCCCCCTGCCGGCGCGCTGCCTGAGCAAGGGCCCAAGGCCGGCGGCCTGCGCATCGGCCTGCAGCCGCGGCTGGGCGCCGAGCTGCCGGGCCTGCGCCGCTTCTTCGAGACCTACCCCTACGCCTGCCTGGAGCAAAAGACCTCGGTGGCCCTGGGCCTGCGCGACGTGGCGCGCTGGCAGGCCGTGGTGGCGCAACTGCCCGATTACCTGGACAGCGATGGCCTGGCGCTGTACTTCCCGCCCGCGGCGGGTGACGCCCCGCGCGGCCACGACCGCCTGACCGCCTACCTGCTGCAGGTGAGCGACGAGGCCGGCAAGCTGGACCCTCGCCTGGCCCTGCCCGCCGCGGCCAAGGAGCCGATGCTGCAAGGCCTGGCCGCCTTCGTCGAAGGCCGGCTCACGCGCAGCAGCCGCGCGCCGCGGCCCGACCTGGACGTGCGCAAGCTGGCCGCGATCGAGGCCTTGTCGCGCCACGGCCGGGCCACGCCGCGCATGCTGGGCTCCATCGACCTGGTGCCGGCCACTTGGCCCACCGCCGCGCTGATCGACTGGCTGCAGATCCTGCAGCGGCTGGACGGCGTGCCGCAGCGTGAGCAGCGGCTGGAAGAAGCGCGGCAACTGCTGCGCAGCCGGCTCGACTTCAGCGGCACCACGCTGCGCTTTGGCACCGAAGCCACCGACGGCTGGTGGTGGCTGATGGACAGCCCCGACGCCAATGCGGTGCGCGTGATTCTGGCCACGCTGGAAGACCCCGGCTGGCAGGCCGACCTGCCGCGGCTGGTGACCGGTGCGCTGGCGCGGCAACGCGGTGGCGCCTGGTCCACCACCACGGCCAACACCTGGGGCTCGCTGGCGCTGAGCCGCTTTTCGCAGCGCTTCGAGAAAGAGCCGGTGGCCGGCCGCAGCGTGGCACGCCTGGCCAGCACCGAGCAGCAGCTCGACTGGGCGGCGCAGCCGGCCGGCGGCCTGCTGCAACTGCCGTGGCCGCCAGCCGGCACGCCCACGCCGCTTACCGTCACGCAGCAAGGCAGCGGCAAGCCCTGGGTCAGCACCCAGGCGCTGGCCGCCGTGCGGCTGGAGTCACCGGTGTTCGCCGGCCTGCGGCTGGCACGCAGCATCACGCCGGTGTCGCAGAAGGTGCCGGGCCGCTGGTCGCGCGGCGATGTGCTGCGCGTGCGCATCGAGCTGCAATCCAACGCCGACAACGGCTGGCTGGTGGTCAGCGACCCGGTGCCCACCGGCGGCACCGTGCTGGGCGGCGGCGGCGGGCGCGATTCGGCCATCGCCACCCGCGGCGAAGAGCAGCAAGGCCCCGGCGTGCTGGCCTATGTGGAGCGCACACCGG
>NZ_CAXFDV010000381.1:0-2338 GCF_964001545.1 uncultured Aquincola sp. | reverse complement strand
TGAAGATGCCTTCCCACGGTGTGTTGACGAACTTCACCTCGAAGCCGGCCTTCTGCGCCACGGCGCTCAGCACGTCGACCGTGAAGCCGACGATCTCGGCCTTGTCGTTCTGCGATTCGAACGGCGCGTACGCGGCGTCGGTGCCCACGGTGATGACCTTGGCCGGCGCGGGTGCGGGGGCCGAGGCGGCTTCAGGGGCCGAGGCCACCGGTGCCGGTGCGGGCGGCTCCTGCTTGCCGCAGGCGGCCAGCACCAGGCCGCAGGCGATCATGCCCATGCGTTGCAGGAATCGACGGGTGGAAAGGTCTGTCATTTGCTTGACTACCAGAGGATGAAAAATGGTGGCGGAAGTGTACGGGCGTGCGTACACGGCCCCGATGCTCGCAAGCCCTGTTCCAACAGCCGGGCTCAGGGCAGGCGTTCCAGCTCGGCGAGTTCTTCGGCGGTGAAGCCGGCCTGCTCACGCGCGCTGCGGTTGAAGGGCGGCCTCAGCCGCGGCGCCTGGTGCTCGCGCACCAGCTGCGCATAGTGGGCCACCGGGTCCAGGCCCTGCCGCTCGCACAGCCAGCGGTACCAGCGGTTGCCCACGGCCACGTGGCCCACCTCGTCGCGCAGGATGATGTCGAGGATTGCCACCGCACAGTGGTCCCCGGCCTTGGCCAGCTTGGCCTGCATCGGCGGCGTGGCGTCCAGCCCGCGGGCTTCCAGCGTGCGCGGCACCAGCGCCATGCGGGCCACCACGTCGTGCCGGGTGCGCCAGGTCATGGACCACAGGCCGTCGTGCGCATCGAACTGGCCGTAGTCCCAGCCCAGGGACAGCAGGTGCTCGCGCAGCAGCGTGAAGTGCAAGGCCTCTTCGCTGGCCACGCGCAGCCAGTCGCGGTAGTACGGCGCCGGCAGGCCGGCAAAGCGCCACACCGCATCCAGCGCCAGGTCGATGGCATTGAGCTCGATGTGGGCCACCGCATGCAGCAGCGCGGCCCGGCCCTCGGGCGTGAAGGGCGAGCGGCGCGCCAGGCTGGTGTGCGGCACCAGGCGGGGCAGGGCGGGGCGGCCGGGCAGGCCGGCGGGCTCGGGCAGCGTGGCCTGGGTGTCCAACGGCAGGCCGTCCGCCGCCTCATGCAGCGTGCGCGCGGCCGCCGCCTTGGCCACGGGATCGGGCAGGCTCAAGACCCGCAAGGCTTGCTGACGAAGCTCCATTCCTACAATTCTGCCTTTTGGCCTCTTGGGGGCCGCCAGGACACCGGTGATGAGTGAGTTGCACAAGTTCTTGTTCGAGGGTCTGCCGGTGCGGGGCATGCTGGTGCGCCTGACGGACGACTGGCGCGAGGTGCTGCGCCGTCGCGAGACGCTGGGCGCCTTTCCGCCCGCGGTGCGCGAGCTGCTGGGCCAGATGTCGGCCGCCGGCGTGCTGATGCAGTCGAACATCAAGTTCGACGGCGCGCTGGTGATGCAGATCCAGGGCGACGGCCCGGTGAAGCTGGCCGTGGTGGAGGCGCAGCCCGACCTGCGCTTTCGCGCCACCGCCAAGGTGGTGGGCGAGGTGCCGGCCGATGCGCAGCTGGCCGCGATGGTCAACGTGAATGGCCAGGGCCGCTGCGCCATCACGCTGGACCCGGCCGACAAGCAGCCCGGTCAGCAGGCCTACCAGGGCGTGGTGGCGCTGCACGGCGACCACCGTGAGCCGCTGCAGCGCGTGAGCGAGGTGCTGGAGCACTACATGCTGCAGTCGGAACAGCTGGACACCAAGCTGATCCTGGCCGCGAACGACGACATGGCCGCCGGCCTGCTGATCCAGCGTCTGCCGGTGGAGGGCGAAGGCAACCTGGGCAGCCGCAACGAAGACGAGATCGGCATCAACGAAGCCTTCAACCGCATCAGCCACCTGGCGGCCACGCTGACGAAGGAAGAGCTGCTGACCCTGGACGCCGACACCATCTTGCGGCGCCTCTTCTGGGAAGAACGCGTGCTGCGCTTCGAGCCGCTGCACCCGCGCTTTGCCTGCTCCTGCTCGCGCGAGCGGGTGGGCGCCATGCTCAAGAGCCTGGGCCGCGAAGAGATCGACAGCATCCTGGCCGAGCGGGGCACGAACGTGGAAGTGGGCTGCGAGTTCTGCGGTCTGCAGTACCACTTCGACCGGGTGGATGTGGGCGGCCTGTTCACGCCGGAGCGCGACCAGCTGCCGCCGACTTCATCGGTGCATTGAATGTCAGCCCCCAAGCTCGCTGCGCTCGCGCCCCCCCGAGGGGGATCTCAGTCCCTAGGGGCGGCCCGGCGGGACTGAGCCTGCGAGCACCCGCTCGCAATCCGGGTCCAGGCAATCGAGGCAGCGGCTGCG
>NZ_CAXFDV010000380.1:0-4135 GCF_964001545.1 uncultured Aquincola sp. | reverse complement strand
TGCTGGCTGCGCCAATCGATGTGGCTGAAGCGGAAGTCGGTGTAGGCCAGCGCGCAGCCCACCGCGATGTCGGCCAGCGTGAGGTGGGTGCCGCCGCAGCACCAGGGCTTGTCGCCCAGGCCCTTGGCCATGGCCTGCAGCGAGGCATCCACCTTGACCATCTGGCGGTCGACCCAGGCCTGGCAGCGCTGGCTCTCGGCGCGGCCCGACCAGGTTTGTTCCAGGCGCGCCAGGATCAGCGCGTCCAGCACGCCGTCGGCCAGCGCTTCCCAGGTGCGCACCTCGGCCCGCTCACGCCCGGCTGAAGGCAGCAGCTTGCCCACCGGCGACAAGGCATCGACGTACTCGACGATCACGCGGGAGTCGAAGACGGCTTCGCCGCCTTCCATCACCAGGCAGGGCACCTTGCCCAGCGGGTTGGACGCGAGGATGGCATCGCTGCCCCACACGTCTTCCTGCACGAACTGGTAGTCCAGTTTCTTCTCGGCCAACACGATGCGCACCTTGCGCACGTACGGGCTGGTCAACGATCCGATCAGTTTCATGTTTCTGGCTGCCCTCACCCTGTGCGGCTGATTCTAGTCATGGGGGCCGCGCAGCAGCGTCCAGTCCACCTGGGCGGGCCGGCCGGGCAGTTGCAGCCAGGCCTGCAGCGGGGCCGATTCGGCCAGCACCCGCCCTTCGCGCACCACCAGCAGCCGGTGTGCGCGCAGGCGCAGCGCCTCCACCGGCGTGCGCGCCTGCAGCAGCACGAAGCTGCCGCGGCAGCCCGGCGCCAGGCCGTAGCCCTCCAGGCCCAGGATGCGGGCGCTGTTGGTGGTCACCGCCTCGAAGCAGGCCTGCATGCCGGCCTGCGAGGTCATCTGCGCCACGTGCAGGCCCATGGCCGCCACTTCCAGCATGTCGCCCGAGCCCAGGCTGTACCAGGGGTCCATCACGCAGTCGTGGCCGAAGCCCACGTTCACGCCCGCGGCCATCAGCTCGGGCACGCGGGTCATGCCGCGGCGCTTGGGGTAGGTGTCGTGCCGGCCCTGCAGCGTGATGTTGATCAGCGGGTTGGCCACCGCATGCACACCGGCTTCGGCGATCAGCGGCAGCAGCTTGCTGACGTAGTAGTTGTCCATGCTGTGCATGGAGGTGAGGTGCGAGCCGGTGACCCGGCCCTGCAGCCCCAGCCGCTGGGCATGGAAGGCCAGCGTCTCGATGTGGCGCGACAGCGGGTCGTCGCTCTCGTCGCAGTGCATGTCCACGCGCAGGCCGCGGTCGGCCGCGATCTCGCACAGCAGCTTCACCGATTCCGCGCCGTCGGCCATGGTGCGCTCGAAGTGGGGAATGCCGCCCACCACGTCCACGCCCAGGTCCAGCGCCCGCTCCAGGTTGGCCAGCGCATTCGGCGCGCGCAGCACACCGTCCTGCGGAAAGGCCACCAGCTGCAGGTCGAGGTAGGGCCGCACCTGCTCGCGCACCTGCAGCAGCGCCTGCACGGCCATCAGCCGGTCGTCGCACACGTCCACATGGGTGCGGATGGCCAGCAGGCCCTTGGCCACCGCCCAGTCGCAATAGGCCAGCGCCCGCTCGACCAGCGCCTCGGGCGTGAGCAGCGGCTTGAGCTCACCCCACAGGCCGATGCCTTCCAGCAGCGTGCCGCTGGCATTGACGCGCGGCAGGCCGTAGCTCAGCGTCGCGTCCATGTGGAAGTGGGCGTCGACGAAGGGCGGGCTCAGCAGCCAGCCTTGTGCATCGTGCGTGGGCAGGCCGGCGGGTGCCTCGATGTCGGGCTGCACGGCCGCGATGCGGCCGGCCAGCACCAGCACGTCCTGGCCGCTGCGGCCATCGGGCAGCGTGGCGTTGCGGATCAGCAGGTCGCGCATCGGGCGACCCCGCCTACTTGGTGCCGAAGATGCGGTCGCCGGCGTCGCCCAGGCCCGGCACGATATAGCCGTGTTCGTCGAGCCCACGGTCGATGGCGGCCGTGTACACCGGCACGTCGGGGTGGCTGCCGTGGAAGTTCTTCAGCCCCTCGGGCGCGGCCAGCAGGCACACGAAGCGGATGCTCTTGGGGTTGGTTTCCTTCAGCCGCTCCACCGCCGCGACGGCGGAGTTGCCGGTGGCCAGCATCGGGTCGAGCACGATGACGTCGCGCTCGTGCATGTCGCTGGGCATCTTGAAGTAGTACTCCACGGCCACCAGGGTCTTGGGGTCGCGGTACAGGCCGACGTGGCCCACGCGGGCGCCGGGCACCACATTGAGCATGCCGTCGAGAAAGCCGTTGCCCGCGCGCAGGATGCTGACGAACACGGTCTTCTTGCCGTCGATCACCGGCGCCTGCATCTTCTCGAGCGGCGTCTCGATCTCGATCATCTGCGTGCCGATGTCGCGGGTGATCTCGTAGGCCATCAGCATGCTGATCTCGTTCAGCAGGCGGCGGAAGCCGCTGGTGCTGCGCGTCTTCTCACGCATCAGCGTGAGCTTGTGCTGAACCAGCGGGTGGGTGATGTGGTGGACTTGGGGCAGGCTCATGGGGCTTGGCGTGCAGGGAACTGATGCGCTGCGAGCATACGCCGACACCGCCTGCCGGAAGCATCAGTAGGTCTTGTAGGGCAGGAACTTGCCGCTCATGGTGATGCTGACGCGGTCGCCCTTGGGGTCGGCTTCGCGCTGCAGGTCCATCTTGAAGTCGATGGCGCTCATGATGCCGTCGCCGAACTCCTCGTGGATCAGTTCCTTGAAGGTGGTGCCGTACACGCTCACCAGTTCGTAGAAGCGGTAGATCAGCGGATCGGTGGGCACGCTGGTGGGCAGGCTGCCCTTGTAGGGCACCACCATCAGCCAGCGCTGTTCGGTCTCGGTCAGGCCGAAGATCTCGCCGATCACGGCGGCCTGCTCGGCGTTCAGCGTCATCTGGCCCAGGCAGGCGGCGGTCACCCACTCCTTGCTCAGGCCGACCTTGGCGGCCACGTCGGACCACTTCAGGCCCTGGGCCACCTTGGTGGCGACGATCTTCTCGGTGACTTCCATGCGGCTCATGCGGCTTGCTCCTTGCTGCGGGGTGTGAACGGCGTGACCTTGGCGTCCGCCGATGGGATGGGGTCGGATTCGGCCTGCAGGCCGGGCCACACCTCGGCCGGCCGGGCCGGTGCGCGGCCGTGCGACAGGTGCTGGCTGCGCGCCACCAGGAAATCGACCAGGTGGTTGCGGATGCGGTAGTACTGCGGGTCGTGGTGCAGCGTGGCGCGCTGGCGGCCTCGGGGCATGGTGTTGACCACCACCTCGGCCACGCGGGCGCGCGGGCCGTTGCTCATCAGCAGGATGCGGTCGGCCAGCAGGATGGCCTCGTCCACGTCGTGCGTGATCATGAAGACGGTCTGCCGTGTCTCGGCGCAGATGCGCAGCAGCTCGTCCTGGATGGTGCCGCGGGTCAGCGCATCCAGCGCGCCGAACGGCTCGTCCAGCAGCAGCATGCGCGGCTGGATGGCGAAGGCCCGGGCGATGCCCACGCGCTGCTTCATGCCACCCGACAGCTGCGAGGGCTTCTTGTCGATGGCCGCGCCCAGGCCCACCAGCTGCACGAACTTTTCCACCTGCTCGTTCACCTGCGCGGCGCTCCAGCGCGGCCACTTGCTGCGCACCGCGAAGGCGATGTTGCGGCGCACCGTCAGCCACGGCATCAGCGCATGGCCCTGGAACACCACGCCGCGGTCCAGGCTGGGGCCGCCGATCTCGCGGCCGTCCATCAGCACCACACCCTTGCTGGCCTGTTCGAGCCCCGCCAGCACATTGAGGATGGTGGTCTTGCCGCAGCCGCTGTGGCCGATGATGCAGACGAACTCGCCCTGGCGGATGTCGAAGTGGACTTCGTCGAACACGGGCTCCGGGGCGCCGGGGTAGGTCTTGGCCAGGCCCTGAACTTGTATAAGCAAGTCAGCGGCCAGCGCCGGGCCGCTCCCAAGCGGCCGCGCTCCCCCTTGGGGGGACGAGGCCGCAGGCGTCTTGGGGGCTCCATCACTCTGCATAGGTCACCACCTTCTGCAGCCGCGCGAACATCAGGTCCAGCAACATGCCCACCACGCCGATCACCAGGATGGCGAAGATCACGTTGGGCAGCGACAGGTTGTTCCACTCGTTCCACACGAAG
>NZ_CAXFDV010000379.1:0-2995 GCF_964001545.1 uncultured Aquincola sp. | reverse complement strand
TAGGTGTTGGGCAGCCACAGGTGCAGCGGCAGCAGCGCCGCCTTGAAGCCGAACACCACCAGCAGCAGCATGGCCCCGGCCTGCAGCACCGCCGCATCAGGGGCCGGCACCTGCGGCACCCGCAGCGCCAGGTCGGCCAGGTTGAGCGTGCCGGTGAAGGCATACACCAGCGCCATGCCCACCAGGAACAGCGCAGAGGCCGCCAGGTTCAGCACCACGTAGGGCACGCCAAAGCGCAGCCGCTGCCGGCCGTGGCCATGCACCATCAACACATAGGAGGCGATCAGCAGCACCTCGAAGAACACGAACAGGTTGAAC
The DNA here is from genome assembly GCF_964001545.1 of uncultured Aquincola sp. NCBI lineage: Bacteria > Pseudomonadati > Pseudomonadota > Betaproteobacteria > Burkholderiales > Sphaerotilaceae > Aquincola > uncultured Aquincola sp. The sequence goes on along the minus strand of NZ_CAXFDV010000379.1, from coordinate 2,677 downwards.
AGGTCGCCGGTGACGAAGGCGCCGGCCAGGCCCATCAGCTGGAACTGGAACAAGGCGTGGAAGTGGCGGCCATGCGCATCCCAGCCGCCACTTGCATAGACAAGTGCGGGCAGCGCGACCACCTGCACCAGCACCAGCATCATGGCCGACAGCCGGTCGACCACCAGCGCGATGCCGAAGGGCGCCGGCCAGGCGCCCAGCCGGTAGACCGTGAGCGTGCCGTCGGCCGCGCGCAGCAGCAGCGCCACCGCCACCGCCAGGCCGGCCAGCACCGAGATCAGCGACAGCCAGCGCGCCCGCCGCAGCACCCGGTTGCCGTGGGCACCGGCATCGGCACCGCCGCCATCGCCCAGCGCCAGCAGGGCCACGGCGGTGGCCAGCGGCAGCAGCACGGGCAGCACCGGCAGGTGGTTCCACAGGCCCGTCATGCGCGCGGCTCCTGGCCGTCCACATGGTCGCTGCCCGAGGCATCGCGGCTGCGCAGCGCCATCTCGATGACGAAGCCGGTGGTGGCAAAGCCGATGACGATGGCGGTGAGCACCAGCGCCTGCGGCAGCGGGTCGGCGATCGCCACGCCCTCACGCAGGATGGGCGGCACGCCGATGGCCAGGCGGCCCATCGCGAAGATGAACACGTTGACCGCATAGCCCAGCAAGGTGAGGCCCAGCACCACCGGAAAACTGCGGCCGCGCAGCATCAGGTACAGGCCGCAGGCCGTCACCCAGCCGATGCCGGTGGCCATCAAGGCTTCGATCGTCATGCAGCAGTTCCTTGTTTGGAAGCATGGCCCAGCGCGCTGAGCATCAAGGTGGTGGCGCCCACCACGGTGGCGTACACGCCCAGGTCGAACAGCGCCGCCGTGGCCAGCGGCAACTCGCCCAGCAGCGGCACGGTGGGGTGGCCGTGGGCACTGGTCAGGAAGGGCTGGCCGAACAAGAAGGCGCCCACGCCGGTGAGCGCGGCGATGCCCAGACCGCTGGCGATCCAGCGGGTGTAGCGGCTGTCGGTGTGGCCACCCAGGCGGGCTTCGGCCTCGTCCTGGCCACGGGCCATGTACTGCAGCAGCAGCGCCGCCGCCGTCACCAGCCCGGCCACGAAGCCGCCACCCGGCAGGTTGTGGCCGCGCCAGAAGATGTAGGCCGAGACGGCCAGTGCCAGCACCAGCACCAGCCGCGCCGCCACCTGCAGCATCAGCGGCGGGTGGGCGAACGACCAGGCGCGGCCGGAAGCGTCGGTCTTGGGTCGGCGTGCCCGCATGCCCTCCAGCAGCGCCAGCGCGCCGACCGCGGCGATGCCCAGCACCGTGATCTCGCCGAAGGTGTCGTAGCCGCGGAAGTCCACCAGGATCACGTTGACCGCGTTGGTGCCGCCGCCACCGGGCACCGACTGTTCGGCGAAGAACCACGAGATCGAGTCATGGTCACGGGTGAGCACCAGCCAGGCCAGCCAGGCCATGCCGCCGCCGCCGGCTGCGGCCAGCAAGGCATCGCGGCTGCGGCGCAGCACGCTGGATTCACGCGGCGTGGTGGCCGGCAGCAGGGCCAGGCCCATCAGCAACAGCACGGTGGACACCACCTCCACCGCCAGCTGCGTCAGCGCCAGATCGGGCGCCGACAGCGATTCGAAGGTGATGGCCGTGACCAGCCCCACCGCACCCACCAGCCCCACCGCGATGAAGCGGTGCCGGTGCAGCGCCAGCAACGCACCGCCAGTGGCGATCAGCAGCGCCCACAGCACCCAGGCCAGCGGCGTGGCCGGCAAGCCTGGGCGCGGGCCGGTGGCCAGGCCCTGCCCCGCCGCCCCGGTGAGCGCCCACGCCACCACCACCACGGCCGCGCCCAGCAGCCAGGCCATGTAGCGTTGCAGCGAGCCGTTTTCGGTGAAGGCGGTGAGCCGCCCGGCGCCGCGCAGCAGCCCGTCCATGATCGCGTGGAAGGCACGCGCGCCACCCCAGGCCCGCGGCCGGTAGCCCGGCAGGTCGAAGCGCCGCTGCAGCAGGGCATACAGCGCCACGCCGCCCACCAGCGCGATGGCGCTCATCAACAGCGGCAGGTTGAAGCCATGCCACAGCGCCAGGTGGTGCTCGGGCGGCGGCGCATGCAGCACCGCGGCCGCAGCCACCCACACCAGCGGCCCGGCCACCAGTGCCGGCATCAGGCCCACCAGCAAGCACAGCAGCACCAGCAGCGCCACCGGGGCCTTCATCGGCACCGGCGGCTCATGCACCTGGGCATTCGGCAGGTCGGTGGCGGCCGGCCCGAAGAACACCGCATGCACCAGCCGCACCGAATAGGCGACGGAAAACACGCTGCCCAGCGTCGCCGCGGCCGCCACCCAGGCGCCGCCGGCGGCCAGCGCCTCGGTCAGGAACATCTCCTTGGACAAGAAGCCGTTGGCCGGCGGCACGCCCGCCATGGCCGCAGCCGCCACCATCGCCAGCGAGGCGGTCCAGGGCATCCAGCGCCACAGGCCGCCCAGCCGCCGCAGGTCGCGGGTGCCGGCCTCGTGGTCGACGATGCCGGCCGTCATGAAGAGGGCCGCCTTGAAGGTGGCGTGGTTGAGGATGTGGAACACCGCGGCCACCGCCGACAGCGGCGAGCCCAGGCCGATGAGGAAGGTGATCAGCCCCAGGTGGCTGATGGTGGAGTAGGCCAGCAGGCCCTTGAGGTCGTGCTGG
>NZ_CAXFDV010000378.1:0-2642 GCF_964001545.1 uncultured Aquincola sp. | reverse complement strand
TCGGTGTGCGGGGCCACGGCCACGGTGAAGTCGCCGATGGTCTTCAGCGGGCCATTGGGCAGGCGCACTTGCGACTTGGCGATCTCGAAGCCTTCCTTCTTGAGGGCTTCGGCGATGTCGGCGTTGGTGACCGAACCGAACAGACGGCCGTCGACGCCGGCCTTCTGCGAGATACGGACCGACTTGCCGTTGAGCTTGTCGCCCAGGGCTTGAGCGGCGGCCAGCTTCTCGGCGGCGGCCTTCTCGAGCTCGGCGCGGCGGGCTTCGAATTCCTTGATCGCGACGTCGGTCGCGCGGCGGGCGCGCTTGGTCGGGATCAGGAAGTTGCGGGCGTAGCCGTCCTTGACCTTGACGACATCACCGAGGTTGCCCAGGTTGGCAACCTTGTCCAGCAGGATGATTTGCATGGCGGGTTCCTCAGGACTTGTGCTGGTCGCTGTACGGCAGCATGGCCAGGAAACGGGCGCGCTTGATGCACGTCGTCAGCTGGCGCTGGAAGAAGGCGCGCGTGCCGGTCAGGCGAGCGGGCGTGATCTTGCCGTTTTCACCGACGAAATCGCGCAGCGTGTCGATGTCCTTGTAATCGATCTGCTCGACGCCGGCGACCGTGAAGCGGCAGAACCGCTTGCGGCGGAACAGCAGCGACTGTTGGTTGCGCTTGGGCTTGCGATCCTTGGCCGAACGGCCTTTACCACGTGGCGGGGGCATAGTGACCTCTTTTGAATCTGAATCCGGGATTGAACAGGGGGCTCGTCAGTCGAGTGCCGTGATGTGAAACACGATGCCGCGGCCGTTGCGTGCTGCTGCCAGGAAGCCGGCGAAGGTGCGTGTGGCACCCAGCTCCAGCCGACCCAGCGGCTGCGTCACCTCACCGATCGCCACCGAACGCATCTCGAGAGATACCTTGCGGGGGTGGAAGTCTTCGCTGACCTCGGACTCGTGCTTGAGCACCAGGTCCAGGGCCGGCAGTCCGGCGGGTGTGTAGCGCAGCGCGGCACGTTCCAGCAGCTGGGCTTGCAGAACCAGGCGGTTCATGCGGGCCGCTGCCAGGCCGCGAACATCATGCTCAGGCGGCGCTCTCCTGCGCTTGCTGCTTGCGGGCTTCTTCGCGCTCGACCTGCTTCATGATGACGGAAGGCGCGGTTTCGGCCTTGTCCATCGCCACGGTCAGGTGACGCAGCACGGCGTCGTTGAAGCGGAAGCCGGTTTCCAGCTCTTCCAGCGTTTCCTTGCTGCACTCGATGTTGAGGCAGAGGTAGTGCGCCTTGCTCAGCTTCTGGATCTGGTAGGCCAGCTGACGGCGGCCCCAGTCCTCGACGCGGTGCACCGCGCCGCCGGCATTGGTGATGCTGGTCTTGTAGCGCTCCAGCATGGCCGGAACCTGTTCGCTTTGATCCGGATGGATCAGCAGAACGATCTCGTAATGACGCATGGATTCTCCTTGTGGATTCCGAAGTGGAAGCCGCGGCGCTGCATCAAAACGCCTGCGGCAAGGCCCGGAAAGAGCAACTGCCCCACCCGGGAAAGCCCGCGAGTATAGCAGCTCAGCGGCCGGTGGGGGACCGCAGGCGTTCCAACAGCGCCAATTGGGCCGGCTCGGGGCCCGGGCCCAGGCGGCTGGCCAGGGCCATCACCACGAAGCCCACCGGCACGCCGAACACGCCGGCCGCCACCGGATCGATGCCCCACCACAGCATCTCGGGCGTGGGCGGCGGCAGGCCCAGCAGCCCGCGCATCGCGCCCAGGTTGGCCACCATGTAGAAGATGCACACGCCCAGCCCGGCCGCCATGCCGGCGGTGGCGCCGCGCCGCGTGGCCCCGCGCCAGAAGATGCCCAGCACCAGCGCCGGGAAAAAGGCCGAGGCCGCCAGCGAGAAGGCCGCCGACACGAACTGCAGGATGTTGGCGATGCGCAGCGAGGCCACCCAGGCGGCCACCAGCGCAATCACCAGCACCAGCATCTTGGACATCATCACCCGGCGGATGGCCGACGCACCGGGGTTGATGGCGCGGTAGTAGATGTCGTGCGACAGCGCATTGGCCACTGTCAACAGCAGGCCGTCGGCGGTGGACAGCGCGGCCGCCAGCCCACCCGCCGCCACCAGGCAGGTGACCACGTAAGGCAGCCCGCCGATCTCGGGCGCGGCGAGCACCACCACGTCGCTGGAAAGGCGCAGCTCGGCCAACTGCAGCAGGCCGTCGGCGTTGATGTCTTCCACCCACACGAGGCCGGTGTCCAGCTTGTTCCAGCGTCTGATCCAGGCCGGCAACTGGTCGAAGGGCGTGCCGATCAGGTGGCTCAGCACCTCGTACTTCACCAGCACCGCCAGCGCCGGTGCCGACAGGTACAGCAGCACGATGAAGAACAGCGACCAGCCCACCGAGTTGCGCGCGGCGGCCACGGTGGGCGTGGTGTAGTAGCGCGTCAGGATGTGCGGCATCGCGGCCGTGCCCATCATCAGGCACAGCACCAGGGCCATGAAGTTGCGGCGGCCGCCGCCCTCCCCGCCTGCCGCGCTGGCAGGCTGGGTGGAGGCATAAGGCTCGGCCTGCGGCGCCATGCCGCCCAGCGGCAGCGCCTGGCGGGCCGAGTCGTCGCGCTCGCGCTCGTAGGCGGCGCGGGCATCGGTTTCGTTGCGTGG
>NZ_CAXFDV010000377.1:0-6003 GCF_964001545.1 uncultured Aquincola sp. | reverse complement strand
TGCTCGTCCACCGAGATGCCTTCGAAGATCAGGTAGTCGTTGTAGGTGGGCGTGATCGGGCTGGGCTTGAAGATCGGGTTTTGGATGCCGTACTTGGCCATGCCGCCCTTGATCAGCGACACCCGCATGTGCACCCAGCCGGCCATCTCGATGGCGCCGCAGAAGGTGATCTCGCCATCACCCTGGCTGAAGTGCAGGTCGCCCACCGACAGGCCCGCGCCGTCCACGTACACGGGAAAGAACACCTTGCTGCCGCGCGACAGATCCTTGATGTCGCAGTTGCCGCCATGCTCACGCGGCGGCACGGTGCGGGCGCCTTCGGCCGCCACCTTGGCCGCCGCATCGCCCTTGAGCTGGCCCAGGTGGGCGGTGCCGGCAAACGGCGGGTTGGCCAGGCCGGGCACGCGCTGCGGGTCGGTGGCGATCAAGCCCGTCTCGCGCGCGTTCCACTTCTCCAGCATCGGCTTGTCGGGCAGGCAGCCGATCAGGCCGGGGTGGATCAGGCCGGCGTACTGCACACCCGGCACATGGCGCGAGCTGGTGAACATGCCGTGGAAGTCCCAGATCGACTTCTGCGCCTGCGGGAAGTGCTCGGTCAGGAAGCCGCCGCCGTTGTTCTTGCTGAAGAAGCCGTTGAAGCCCCACAGGCTGTCGGGCTTGGCGCCGATGTCCAGCAGGTCCACCACCAGCAGGTCGCCGGGCTCCGCGCCCTTGACGCCCACCGGGCCCGAGAGGTAGTGCACCGTCGTCAGGTCGATGTCGCGCACGTCGTCGGCGCTGTCGTTGTTCTTGATGTAGCCGCCGGTCCAGTCGTAGGTTTCCAGCACGAAGTCGTCGCCGGGGTTCACCCAGCAGGCCATCGGGATGTCGGGGTGCCAGCGGTTGTGCACCATCTCGTTGCTGGGTGCGGGCTGGTTCAGGTCCACCTTGATCAGGGTCTCGGGCATGTGTCGCTCCTCTTGGTTTACACCGACAAAAACTGCTTGATGCGCTCGGCGTCGATGCCCGCGCGGGGGCTCTCGTGCACCAGCCGGCCGCCTTCGATGACGAACAGCCGGTCGGCCACGTCCAGCGCAAAGCTCAGCACCTGCTCGCTCACCACGATGGTGATTTCGCGCAGCTTGCGGATCTCGTTGAGCGCGCGGGCGATGTCCTTGATGATGGAAGGCTGGATGCCTTCGGTGGGCTCATCGAGCAGCAGCACCTTCGGGTTGGTGACCAGCGCGCGGGCGATGGCCAGCTGCTGCTGCTGCCCGCCCGAGAGGTTGCCGCCCTTGCGATTGCGCATCTCGAACAGCACCGGGAACAGCGCATAGATCTCGTCGGGGATGCGCTGGCTGGCGGCGTTCTCCAGCCCGGTGCGGATGTTCTCGGTGACGGTGAGCGTGGGAAAGATCATCCGGCCCTGCGGCACGTAGGCAATGCCCTTGGCCACGCGCTGGTAGCTCTCCAGCCGGGTCACGTCCTGGCCGTCCACCTCGATGCTGCCGCCGCGTGCGGGCAGGATGCCGATGAGGCTCTTGAACAGCGTGGTCTTGCCCATGCCGTTGCGGCCCATGATGGCCACCGTCTCGTTGCGCTTGGCCGAAAAATCGATGCCGTGCAGGGCCTCGCTCTGGCCGTAGGCCACGTGCAGGTTGTGTACGTTCAGCATGCGGCGGCTCCTTCAGTGGCCCAGGTACACGTCGATCACCTTGGGGTCGTTCTGCACCTGGTCCATCGACCCTTCGGCCAGGATGCGGCCCTGGTGCATCACCGTCACCTTGTGGGCGATGCGCTTGACGAAGTCCATGTCGTGCTCGATGACGATGACCGAGCGCCCCTTGCAGATGCGCTGCAGCAGGTCGGCCGTCAGCTCACGCTCGCGCACGCTCATGCCGGCGATGGGCTCGTCCAGCATCAGCAGCTCGGGCTCCTGCATCAGCAGCATGCCGATCTCCAGCCACTGCTTCTGGCCATGGCTCAGCAGCCCGGCTTCGGTGTCCAGCGCATCGCCCAGGCCGATCTCGTCGGCCACGGCCTGCACGCGGTCCTTGACCTCGCTGTCGCAGCGGAAGGCCAGCGCGCCGAACACGCTGCGCCCGCGTGGAAAGCTCACTTCCAGGTTCTTGAAGACCGACAGGTTCTCGTAGATGGAAGGCGTCTGGAACTTGCGGCCGATGCCCGCCCGCACGATGCGGTGCTCGGCCATGCGGGTCATCTCCTGGTTCTTGAACTTGATGCTGCCGTGGGTGGCGCGGGTCTTGCCGCAGATCAGGTCCAGCAGCGTGGTCTTGCCCGCGCCGTTGGGGCCGATGATCACGCGCAGCTCGTTGCGGTCGACGTACAGCGTCAGGTCGTTGATGGCCTTGAAGCCGTCGAAGGACACCGTGAGGTCCTCGACCGCCAGGGCGAAGTCGGTATTGCTCATGCGGCTGCTCCTTCGGCCGCGCCACGCTCACGCGGCAGCGGCTTGGGTGGGGTCACGGGCTCGGCCGTGGCCACCGGGGCGGCCGCGACGGGTGCAGGCGCCTTTTTCCGCGCCGACCAGGCCTTCAGCCGTGGCGCCACCTTGTCGTTCCACACGCCGGCCAGGCCATCCGGGAAGGCCAGCACCACGCCCAGGAACAGGCCGGCCATCATGAACAGCCACAGGTCCGGGAAGGTCTCCGAGAAATACGTCTTGCCGAAGTTCACCAGCAGCGCGCCGTACACCGCGCCCACCAGCGACATGCGCCCGCCCACCGCCGCGAAGATCACCATCTCGATCGACGGCACGATGCCCACCAGGCTGGGCGACATGAAGCCCACCTGCAGCGTGAACATCGCCCCGCCCACCGCCGACAGCAGCGCCGACAGGCAGAACACGAACACCCGGAAGTTGGCCACGTCGTAGCCCGAGAAGCGCACCCGGTCTTCCTTGTCGCGCATGGCCAGCAGCAGCGTGCCCAGCTTGCTCTTCTGCACCCAGGTGCACAGCACGATGGCCGCCAGCAGCAGCGCCACGCACACGAAGTACAGCGTCCACTTGGCGCCGTCGGTGCGGGTGTCCCAGCCGGCCAGCGTCTTCAGGTCGGTCATGCCGTTGACGCCGCCGGTGTAGCCCTGCTGGCCGATGATCAGCACCGTGAGGATCAGCGCCACCGCCTGCGTGATGATCGCGAAGTACACCCCGCCCACCCGGCGCTTGAACATCGCGAAGCCGATGATCCAGGCCAGCAGCGTGGGCACGCCCAGCATCAGCAGCAGGGTCAGCGGCAGGCTGTGGAAGGGCTGCCACCAGGCGGGCAGCGCGGTCACCTGGTTCCAGTCCATGAAGTCGGGGATGCCCGGCGTGCTCTGGATCTTGGTGGACTCGGGGTCGCTGGCTTCCAGCTTCAGGAACATGGCCATGCCGTAGCCCCCCAGCCCGAAGAACACGCCCTGCCCCAGGCTGAGCACGCCGCCCCAGCCCCACAGCATCACCAGCCCCAGCGCCACGAAGGCGTAGCTCAGGTACTTGCCCACCAGGTTGATGCGGAACAGGTCCAGCGTCAGCGGAAACACCACCAGCAGCAGCAGCGCCAGCAGCAGCACGCTGCCCAGCCCGTGGCGGGCCATGAAAACTCGGGCGGCGTTCATTTGCGCACCTTCACGGCAAACAGGCCCTGCGGCCGGAACATCAGGATGACCACGATGGCCGACAGCGTCAGCACCTTGGCCATGGAGCCGGTCATGAAGAACTCGGAGATCGACTGCGTCTGCGCGATGCCGAAGGCCGAGACCACGGTGCCGAACAGGCTGGCCGCACCGCCGAAGGTCACCACCAGGAAAGCGTCGACGATGTACAGCGAGCCCGAGGTGGGCCCGGTGGAGCCGATGGTGGTGAAGGCCGCGCCCGCCACGCCGGCGATGCCGCAGCCGATGGCAAAGGTCAGCCGGTCGGTGCGCCGGGTGTTGATGCCGGTGGCATTGGCCATCAACCGGTTGGCCACCGTGGCCCGCACCCGCAGGCCCCAGCGCGACTTGTACAGCGCGATCAGCACGCCGCAGGTCACCGCCACCGTCAGCGCCATCACGAACAGGCCATTGATCGGGATGTCCAGCCCCTCGGCCGGTGCCCAGCTGCCCATCAGCCAGTCGGGCAGCGTGGGGCTGACTTCCTTGGCGCCGAAGGTGGAGCGGAACACCTGCTGCATGGCCAGCGACAGGCCCCAGGTGGCCAGCAGCGTGTCCAGCGGCCGGCGGTACAGGTGGCGGATGACCGCCCACTCCACCGCCCAGCCCGCCGCAAACGCCAACCCGAAAGCCAGCACGATGGCAAACGGGAAGTAGGCCTGCACCAGCCCCGGCGCATGGGTTTCGGCCAGGTGAGAGGCCAGGTAGATGGTGTAGGCGCCGATGGTCATGAACTCGCCATGCGCCATGTTGATCACGCCCATCTGCCCGAAGATGATGGCCAGGCCCAGCCCCATCAGCAGCAGCACCGAGAACAGGCTGAGGCCGGCGAAGCCCTGCATCAGCCCGATGTTCATCATCTCGGACAAGCTCATGTCAGCCCCGCCGGATTCACTTGTAGCCTTCGGGGAACGGGTTCGGCTCGATCAGCGCCGGCGACTCGGCCACCACCTTGAACTGGCCGTCCTTCTGCGCCTGGCCGATGCGTGTCTTGCTCCACAGGTGGTGGTTGGGGTGCAGCTTCACATAGCCTTCGGGCGCGGTCTTCAGCTCGATGTCGGCCGAGGCGGCGGCCACCTTGTCGACGTCGAAGCTGCCGGCCTTTTCCACCGTGGCCTTCCAGAGCCAGGGGCCCAGGTAGGCGGCCTGGGTCACGTCGCCGATCACCGCGTCCTTGCCGTACTTGGCCTTGAAGGCCTCGACAAACTTCTTGTTGTTCTCGTTGTCCAGGCTCTGGAAGTACTTCATCGACGAGTAGAAGCCCGCGATGTTCTCGCCGCCGATGCCCAGCACCTCGTCCTCGGTGACCGAGATGGTCAGCAGGAACTGCTTGTCCGCCGTGACGCCGGCCGCCTTGAGCTGCTTGTAGAAGGCCACGTTGGAGCCGCCCACCACCGCCGCGAAGATCACGTCGGGCTTGGCCACCTTGATCTTGTTGATCAGCGAGTTGAAGTTGGTGTGGCCCAGCGGGTAGTACTCCTCGCCCACCACCTTGGTCTTGAGCACGTTCTCGATGTGCTTGCGGCCGATCTTCATCGAGGTGCGCGGCCAGATGTAGTCCGAGCCCACCAGGAAGTAGGTCTTGGCGCCCTTGGTCTTCTGCGCCCAGTCCAGGCCCCACAGGATCTGCTGGGTGGCTTCCTGCCCGGTGTAGATGACGTTCTTGCTCTGCTCCAGGCCTTCGTAGAAGGTGGGGTAGTACAGCATGCCGTTCTCCTTCTCGAAGATCGGCAGCACCGCCTTGCGCGATGCGCTGGTCCAGCAGCCGAACACGGCGGCCACGCGGTCGTTGACCAGCAGCTTCTTGCTCTTTTCGGCAAAGGTGGGCCAGTCGCTGGCACCGTCCTCCTTGATCACCTTGATCTTGCGGCCGAGGATGCCGCCCATCGCGTTGATCTGGTCGATCGCCAGCTGTTCGGCCTGGATGGAGCCGGTTTCCGAAATCGCCATCGTGCCGGTGGCGGAGTGAAGCTGACCCACGATGACTTCGGTATCGGTCACCGCGAGCTTGGTCGTGTTGACCTTGGCCGTCGGGAACTGCGCGTTGCCGAAGCTGACGCCGGGCACCATCAGCGCCGGTGCAGCCGCCATGCCGAGCAGAACCTTGCGACGTTGTTCGTCGGTGAGCGGAGCCGGAATCGTGTCTTTCTTGTCAGCCATATCGTTTCTCCTGAGCGGAAGGGGTTGGGGAGCTTCAGGCGATCCGGTTGCGGCCGTTGAATCGTTTTGTGCACTGCACCGCAATCGCTCGCTGCGGAGCGAAAAGTAGTGGTCGGGGGTGCGTAGCCGGAATACGTCGATTGACGTATGTGCGCACTCGGCGCAACACCCGCGATCGGGGTGGGCCGGTGCTAAGGTGGAATCCTG
>NZ_CAXFDV010000376.1:0-3125 GCF_964001545.1 uncultured Aquincola sp. | reverse complement strand
TCCACCTGGCGGTTCATCACATGCGGCAGCCGCTCGGGCTCGAAGTCCAGGCCCAGCTGCCGGCGCACCAGGCTGTCGCCGCCATCGGCCGCCACCAGGTAGCGGCAGCGCAGGGTCTGCGGCGGGCCCACGGTGCGCTCGTCGTCGTTCGCATCCACTTCGGCCACCGTCAGCGTCACGCCGTCGTCGTGCTGTGCCAGGCCCAGCAGCCGGCGCCCACGCTCGACCGTGACGCCGCGGGCCTGCAGCTGTTCGGCCAGCGTGGTCTCGATCACCTGCTGGCCGCTGTACAGCACTTCGGGAAAGGGGCTGGCCACCTCGGCAATGTGCACCGGGTCCACCGGCTCGCCCAGCAGCAGCGTGTCCACCTCGCGGATGCGGTAGGCCTGCGCCGCCAGCGCGTCGCGCAGGCCGATGGCATGCAGCAGCTCCTGCGGCCGGGCCCACAGGTTGTTGGCGCGCGAGTGCGGCAGCAGCGCGCGCCGCTGCTCCAGCAGGCGCACGTTCACGCCATGGTGCGCCAGCGCGCAGGCCGTGGTCAGCCCGATGGGGCCACCGCCGACGACGATCACGTCGGCATCCCAGGTTCGATCGGCAACAGCAGTCATCGCAGGGCTCAGGGAGTGAAGGAATTCGTGTCGTCGTCGGCCGCGCCGGCCAGGCCCTGCTGCAGCAGGGCATTGAATTCACGCAGCACCGCGGTGGCAGCAGCCACGCGCCTGGCGCCGATGCGCTCGACCAGCTGCCGGCTCATCGGGGCTTCGGCCGCTTCGGCCATGGCCAGGGCCTGGCTGCCTTGTTCGGTGAGCACCACCAGCGGTGCGCGGCGATGCTGCGGGTTGGGCTGCAAGGTGACGAAGCCGCGCTCGGCCAGCACATGCACCACGCGCTGCACCGCCTGCCGCGTCAGGCCCATCGCGCGGGCGATGTGGGCCACCGGCAGCGGCGTGGGCGCATCACCCAGCGCGGCCAGCACCTGCCACAGCGCGGAGGTGAGGCCCGCGTCGCGCACCAGGCCGTTGCCGGTGTCGATCAACAGGCCGTTGGACTGGAACACCTCGATCACCAGGTCGCGGATCGGGTTGGTGGGAATGGAACGCATGGCAGCCATGGTCCGTGGATTGACAACATGTTGTCAAAAGCGAGTTGCAACCGGCGGTGACGGCAGGCGGCCTCGCAAGGGTGGCGAGAGGCGCCTGCTGTGCCGGCAGCCGCAGCCGTTACACATCGGTCGCCGGGCAGGGGCACGAGCCACTGCTTTCGGGGGTTGGCCGCGGCTTGCGGGCATGGCGGGCGGTTCGCACGATGGACGGCCTTTCATTCACCCCCTTGCCGGAGTCTCGTGATGTTCAAGAAGTCCCTGCTGTGCGCGGCCGTCGTGGCTGCTGCTCCGTTCATGGCCACGCCTGCGGCGGCCGCCATCGACACCTACACCGCCTTCCTCTACGGCATCAACGAAACCGGCGGTGGCGACACCGACGGCTTCGGCGTGGCCACGGTGCTGATCGACAACTCGGCGCTCCTGGTGTCGTGGTCCATCATGGCCAACAACGTGGAACTGCCGCTGACCGGCGCGCACATCCACGCCGGTGGCGCCGACATGAACGGACCGGTGATCGTCGACTTCTCGGGCAACTACACCGGCTCGCGCATGTACGACGCCGACCTGGCCTCCATCACCCCGATGAACGCGGGCAGCTTCTACGTCAACCTGCACAACGCCACCTTCCCGGCCGGCGCCATCCGCGGTCAGCTGCAGTACGTGGGCACCGCCATGGCCCCGGTGCCCGAGCCCGAGACCTATGCGCTGATGCTGGGCGGCCTGGCCGCCGTCGGCCTGCTGGTGCGCCGCCGCCAGGCCGACCGGGGCTGAAGCCCCAGCCGGGCCGGGCAGGCCTCGGCCAGCCAGTCGATGAACACCCGCAGCCGCGCACTGACATGCCGGCGTGCGGGGTACACCACGTGGAACGGGTAGGGCGCTGGCCGCCAGGGCTGGAGCACCTCCACCAGCGTGCCTGCCTGCAGTGCCTGCGCAGCGGCATAAGCAAAGGTCTGCACCACACCCAGGCCGGCCACGGCCGCAGCCAGGTGGGCGTTGCTCTCATTGACGCCCAGCCGATGCGCCGGCTTCAGCTCCGTCCGCACGCCTTCGCGTTCAAAGCGGAAGGGCATGGCGCGCCCGCTGGAGGCCGACACGTAGGCCACCAGGCGGTGGCCGTTGCCCAGTTGCTCGGGTGACCGTGGCGTGCCGTGCCGGTGCAGGTAGGCCGGTGCGGCGCACGTGATCAGCACCGCCTCGCCCAGCCGACGCGCCACCAGCGAAGAATCTTCCAGCGGACCGCCGCGGATCACGCAGTCGACGTTGTCGCCCACCAGATCCACCGCCCGGTCCGACACGCCCAGCTCCAGACGGATGTCCGGGTGGCGGTCCATGAAGTCGGGCAGCAAGGGCAGCAGCACGTCGCGGGCGGTGGAGCCGCCCACGTCCACGCGCAGCAGGCCTCGCGGCTGGCAGCGTAGCGCGCCGAACGAGGCGTCGACGTCGTCGAGGTCGCGCAACACGCGCAGCGCCTTGCCGTAGTAGTCCTGCCCCTCGGCCGTGACGGTCACGCGGCGGGTGGTGCGTTGCAGCAGCTGCGTGCCCAGGTGCGCTTCCAGCCATTGCACCGCCTTGCTGACCGTGGCCATGGGCATGTCCAGCGTTTCGGCCGCGCGGGTGAAGCTGCCGGCTTCCACCACTCGCGCGAAGGCGCGCATGGCCTGCAATTGATCCATCCACACCCTCCGGCTGTCCTTGGTGGATTATCTCCCGTGGTGGATAGTCAATCCATTGCATGCGCTTGGTCGATCAATGCGTGCTGCCTACAGTCAGGCCATCGCAACACGGATCGACCAAGGAGCACAACATGAACGGATCACTGCAGGGCAAGGTGGCACTGGTCACGGGCGCCAGCAGCGGCATCGGGCTGGCCGCCGCCGAAGCCCTGGCGCGGCAGGGCGCGCAGGTCTTCATCACCGGCCGCCGGCAGGCGGAACTGGCCGTGGCCGCCAAGCGCATCGGGCCGGCGGCCACGGCGCTGCGCGCCGATGCCTCTGTGCTGGCCGACCTGGACGCGGTGTACGCC
>NZ_CAXFDV010000375.1:0-4008 GCF_964001545.1 uncultured Aquincola sp. | reverse complement strand
CTGGCCGAGGTGCGCCGCCGCGGCCTGGCGCGGGCGGTGGATCTGTCGCTGCCCGGCGTCAGCGCGCTGGCGGTGCCGGTGTTCGACGGCCGCGGCGCGATGGTGCTGAGCATCACCGCCATCGGCCCCAGCGCCACCTTCGACAGCCACTGGGACGGGACGCTGGCGGCTGAACTGCGGCGGGTGGCGGGCGGGCTGTCGCGGCGCTTGGGGTGGCAGCCGGGGTGAAGCGAGGCGAAGCGGAGGTCGCCAACATCGGAGTCCGCATCAGCCCCGCAAAAAATCGATGAGCGCAGCCAGCAGCGGCAGCCGCTGGGCTGCAGCATCCAGCACGCCCCGGCTGAAGTGCCGCTCATAGACCCTGGGCTCATGGGCGGCAGCGCCAAGCCGCTGCTCCCCATTGGGTGTCGGTGTCCAGCACCGCGGCTACCTCGTCGTAGTCCGCCTGCCGAGCCTGCCTGACCGGGTAATCCAGCACATGGGCGCCACCCTTGCCCTTGGCGTTCTTGACCGTCACGCTCTTGCTGCCCCGGGCGACGTACAAGGCCCTCAGATGGCCGAGGAATACCTGCTCCGCCAGACCTTCGCCCACCAGCAGGACGGTGCGCCGCTGCGCACGAACCGGCACGCGTGACGCACGCGGGGCCATCACAACTGCGGCACCGCGCCGTATGCGCCAGCCATGTACTTGGCGTAGAAGTTGTCGTCGTTGCGCAGGCCCTTGATGCTGTCCATCCGCCAGGCGCTGCTTTCGCAGCCAGGCCCCTTCTCCACCAACATCACCAGCGACTTGTGCAACACATTGAGCACCTCCATCGCATGGCAGGTGAACAAGATCTGGGCGCCATGCGGATTGGTCTGCGGGTTGGCGAACAGGTCCAGGATGGGCTCCAGCATGTGCGGATGCAGGTCGTTCTCGAACTCGTCGATCACCGCAAGACCCCCGTGGTTGAGCACGGGCAGCAGACGTGCAAGCAAGACGAAGGCGCTTTGCGTGCCGCTGGACTCCTGCAAGAACGACAGCGTGCGCGCCTGCCCTTCGCGGTCAGTGTGCTGGCCAAAGGGCAGCCAGAAGCGTTCGGAGTCCTGGCCTTCTCGCGGCCGCGTCAGCTCACGCAGTTCGACGCCGCTGAGGCCCAGGTCCCACGCCTTGAGCAGGGTCGCCATTTGCTCGCGCGCCGCGGATTCAACAGCAAAGTACTTGGCGGCCGACGGCAGATCGCTGTCTGCACGAAAGGCCACCCGCCCGCCGGCCGCGACGTTCGACTGGACCTGCAGGGCCTGAAAGCGCAAGGCCAGCGGCACGCCGTACTGCGCTGCGGTGGCCACCAGCGAGGCATTGGGCCGAACCTTGCGCGCCTCGGCCGGTGCCATGCCAAAGCCCTGCTGCCGCACCTCGTAGCGATGCTCGGCCGCGTTCCACTCGCGCATCAAGACGTAGCTGTAGCGGCCCTTGACCTTCTGCTGGTAGAGCGCCTCCAACAGCACGCGCTCGGGCGTCAGGCGCAACACGTAGCGCCACAGCACGCCTTCGAGATCCTCGCCCTCGAACTCCATCTCGGTGGGTGCTTCCACAGCGCTGAAGTGCGGGACCACGGGCAGTGGCGAATCGGCCGGCGCCTGGAACGAGGCTTTCACGAACCAGGCCAGGAAGACCAGCGGCTTGAGCAGCGCCGTCTTGCCCGAGGCATTGGGCCCCACCACCGCCATGGCCGTGCCCAGGCGCGTGCCGCCCGGCGACTGCCGCTCCCAGCCTACCGCCTGGGTCTTGCCATTCAGGCGCAAGTCGACCTCGGTGTGTTCCCGAAAGCTCTGGAAATTGGAAAAAGCGTAGCGGTGAAGCATGGCGGGTGGGGGGCCTCATACCGAGACAACCCGGCAATTAGATCACTTATTCAACAATTTTCTGTTGAATCAGGCGGCATCCCACGAACCCGTGTTCACGATGCGGAAAACACGCGCGCGGCCGGGACGATCAGTCGTCAAAGTTCAGTGGCTGTGCGGGCGCCTTTTCACGCATGCTTTCCACTGCAGCCATATCTTCATCGGCCAGCCCGATGCCCAGGCCAAAGGCGGCCAACGCATCGCCCATGCGCATTCGCTCTTGGGGCATGACCGCCATCGCACGGATGTCGAACACCTCGGCTTCGGAGGTGCGACATGCGTCCTCAGGGACGGTACCGGCTGGCAAGATGGGCATGACTCAAGGCGTCGCTCGTTGTGTATGTATGCAGTCTGAGCCCCATGCAGTGATCCCTGCAAGTACGCAGCGGCACCGCCCCCCCGATCTCCTCACCCCGGCAACACCACCGGCGCGCTGACCCGGCCGAAGGCGAACACGGCCTCGGGTGCGCCGCGCAGCAGGCCCCAGCGGGCGGCGGCCAGGCGTTCGGCGCGCCAAGGGTCTTGGGCGGCGCCGGGCTCGGCGGCCTGGGCGATGCGCAGCGCGGCGTCGGCCAGCAGCAGGCGGGTGCTGCCGGCCAGGAAGTCGTCGGCCGCGGCGCCCACGCGCTCGGGGTCTTCGGCCTGCGGGGCCAGTGCTTCCAGTGCGGCACGGGCGGCCTGCACCGCCTGGCGCAGCGCCGCTGCCTCGGCGGCCAGGCTGGCCGGTGCCGCATCGGCCCGCGCCTGGAGGGCGGCCAGCCGGCGGCCGAAGGCGGCGCCCTGGTCGCCCAGCACCTTGCGCTGCAACAGGTCCAGCGCCTGGATCTCGTTGGTGCCTTCGTACAGCATGGCCACGCGGCTGTCGCGCACGGTCTGCTCGATGCCGGCGTCCCGCGTGTAGCCGGTGCCGCCCCACACCTGCAGCGCCGCATCGGCGCCGTGGTGGCCCAGCGCCGTCAGGCCGGCCTTGACCACCGGCGTCAGCAGGCTGGCCTGTGCTTCAGCCTCGGCCCGCTGGTCGGCATCGGCGCCATGGTGGGCGGTGTCCAGCAGCATCGCGGCCTCGTAAGCCAGCACGCGGCCGGCTTCGGCATCGGCGCGCAGCGTCCACAGCAGGCGGCGCATGGCCGGGTGCTCGGCGATCGGCCGGCCGCGGCCCTGCACCCGCTCGCGGGCATAGGCCCAGGCATGGCGCTGCGCCTGTTCCAGGTGACCCAGCCCTTGCAGTCCCACATGCAGCCGGGCCGCATTCATCATCACGAACATGGCCTGCAGCCCGCGGTGCGGCTGGCCCACCAGCCAGCCCAGCGCGCCTTCCAGCGCCACCGCGCAGGTGGCGCTGCCGTGCAGGCCCATCTTGTGTTCCAGGCCGGTGCAGCGCACCGGGTTGTCGGATCCATCGGGCAGGCGCTGCGGCGCCAGAAAGAGCGAGAGGCCCCGGCTGCCGGCCGGTGCGTCGGGCAGGCGCGCCAGCACCAGGTGCACGGTGTTGTCGGTGAGGTCGTGGGCCGCGCCGGAGATGAACTGCTTGACGCCGTGCAGCCTGTAGGCCGGCAGCCCCGGCAGGCCGCCCTGGCCGCTACCGGCGGGCTCGGCGCGGCTGCGCAGCAGGCCTAGGTCGCTGCCGGCCTGCGGCTCGGTCAGGTGCATGGTGGCCAGCCATTCGCCGCTGGCGACCTTGGGCAGGTACAGCGCCTGCAGCGCCGGGTGGGCATGGTGGCGCAGGCAGTCGTAGGCGCCGTGCAGCAGGCCGGGGTACATGGTCCAGCCATGGTTGGCGGCGGCCCACATCTCGCCCACCGCCGCGTCCAGCAGCAACGGCAGGCCCTGGCCGCCGTGTTCGGGCGCGCAGGCCAGCGCGGGCCAGCCGCCTTGCACGAAGGCGCGGTAGGCCGCGGCAAAGCCCTGGGGCGTGTGCACGCGGCCGTCTTCGGCCAGCCGGCAGCCTTGCTGGTCGCCAACCGCGTTCAACGGCGCCAGCACGCCGCTGGCGAAGCGGCCGGCTTCTTCCAGCACCGCGGCGGCGGTGTCCGCATCGAGGTCGGCATGCGCCGGCGTCGCCGCCCAGGCGGCCGGTGCCTGCAGCACCTCGTCGATGACGAAGCGCATCTCGCGCAGCGGGGG
>NZ_CAXFDV010000374.1:0-1775 GCF_964001545.1 uncultured Aquincola sp. | reverse complement strand
GAAGGCGGCCTGCGCCTCGGCCAGGCCCCGCTCGCGCAGCAGGCCGCCGGTGCGCGCGGTAAAGCCGGGGTAGAAGAACCACTTCATCAGCCCGTTGCGTTGCGGCGAGGGCAGGGCGTGGCTGCGCTCCACGTAAGCCTCGGCGCTGAGGTACTCCAGGTTGATCCACACCGGCGGCTGCGCGCGCTCGGCCATGCACTGCACATAAGCGGCCGGCGGGTCGCAGCCGAAGGTCTCCACCACCACGTCGGCTTCAGCTTCGACCGGCGCGTCGAAGGGCAGCACCTGCACGCCAGCGGCACCCTGCGGCGCCATCCATTGCAGCGGGCCGGCATCGTCGATGAACAGCCGCACCTGCACGCCGCGCGCGGCCAGGCCGGTGGCCAGGCGCCAGCTCACGCCCACGTCGCCGTAGTTGTCGATCACGCGGCAGAAGAGGTCGAAGGCGGGGTCCGGGCGGGGCGCGGTCATGCGGGGATTATCGAAGCGGCACAATCCCCAACCCGATGATCGAGCCGTCCCCCGTTCCCGCCGAAGCCGCCGTGCCGGACCCAGCCCCCGATACCGCCGCGCAGGCCGCCGCCGTGCGCGAGCGGCTGCTGGCCGAAGTGGCCGCGTTGCCGGCGCTGCCGGGCGTCTACCGCTACTTCGACAGCAACGGCACCGTGCTCTACGTGGGCAAGGCGCGCAGCCTCAAGAAGCGGGTGGCCAGCTATTTCCAGAAGGACCATGGCGGCACCCGCATCGGCCACATGGTGGGCCGCATCGCCCGCATGGAAACCACTGTGGTGCGCACCGAGGCCGAGGCGCTGCTGCTGGAAAACAACCTGATCAAGACGCTGAACCCGCGGTTCAACATCCTGTTCAGGGACGACAAGAGCTACCCCTACCTCAAGATCACCGGCACGCGGGCTGCGGCCAGCACGGCCGAGTCGGCTTCGACCCGCTATCCGCGGGTGGCCTACTACCGCGGCTCGGTGGACCGCAAGCACCGCTACTTCGGGCCCTACCCGGGCGCCTGGGCGGTGAAGGAATCGATCCAGCTGATCCAGAAGGTGTTCCGGCTGCGAACCTGCGAAGACACGGTGTTTGCCAACCGCAGCCGGCCCTGCCTGCTGTACCAGATCCACCGCTGCAGCGGGCCCTGCGTGGGCTTCATCTCGCCCGACGACTATGCGCGCGACGTGAGCCATGCCGAGTGCTTTCTGCTGGGCGAGACGCAGGAGGTGCTGGACGACCTGCAGGGCCGCATGATGGCCCATGCAGAGGCGCTGGAATTCGAGAAGGCGGCCGACCTGCGCAACCAGATCAGCGCGCTGTCGCGTGTGCTGCACCAGCAGTCGGTGGAGACCAGCAGCCTGACCACCTCCGACAAGGACGTGGACATCCTGGCGGTGCGGGTGCAGGGCGGGCGTGCCTGCGTCAACCTGGCCATGGTGCGCGGCGGCCGACATCTGGGCGACCGGGCCTACTTTCCGGCCCATGTGGAAGACGCCGCTGCGGTGGCCGAGGCCGAAGCCGGCGACGTGGATGCCGGCCCGCCGCAGGCCGTGCAGCCTGTGGAAGTGCAGGTGCTGGAAGCCTTCATCGCCCAGCACTACCTGGGCAATGCCGTGCCCTTTCTGCTGGTGCTGAGTCACCCGGTGGACAAGGCCTTGCTGGAGATGCTGAGCGCCCAGACCGGCAGCCGCGTGACCGCGCAGCACCAGCCGCGCGAACAGCGCCGCATCTGGCTGGACATGGCCGACAAGGGCGCGCAGATCGCGCTGGCGCGG
>NZ_CAXFDV010000373.1:0-7065 GCF_964001545.1 uncultured Aquincola sp. | reverse complement strand
TCGGTGGAGGTCTGCGAGGCCTGGAACACCACCGTCGTGCGCAGGCCCATCAGCGCCAGCGACAGGGCCTGCGTGCGCTGCAGCGTGGGCGAGGTGGTCAGGAAGCCGGGGATGACCACCGTGTTGGGATTGATGCCGTTGGCCGCCAGGAAGGCCCGCACCTGGGCATCGCGCTGCACCGGATCCGGGAACTGCGACGCCATCTGGGTGAAGAGCAGGTCGTACACCGATCCCCGGGTGGAGCCCGGCGTGTTGGTGTTCGTGGAAGCATCGGTGCTGTCGGTGAAGGTCCACACCGTGCGCGGCGTGCGGAAGCTGAAATTCACCGCATGCGACGTGCCGAAGTAGCGCTTCTCCACCCGGGCCGTGAGGCTGGTGCGCTCGCTGGGCACCCAGGCCAGCTCGGCGCCGCTGATGGTGGAGCTTTCCATGTCGGCGCTGCGCAGGTCGTTGCGCTCGGTGCCGGCGATGGCGGTGCCCGTCAGCGAAGAGGTGAGCGGAAAGCTCAGCGTGCCGCGCAGCACGTCGTTCTGGCTGGTGCTGCCCTGCTCGTAGTCCACCTGCTGCGAACTGCCTTCCACGGACCAGGCGGCGCTGCGGCGCGACTCGCCGCCCCGCACCAGCAGGCGTGCGCCGGTGGTGGTGTAGTTGCCGGCCCCGAAGTTGGAGGTGCTGGTGGTGTCGCGGTTGAGCCGCAGCTCGTACTGCGCCAGCGAGCCGAGCGGGCCCTTCAGGTACGGCGAGATGGACAGCGTGCGGTTCTCGGTGCGGTTGCGGTTGGCCAGCGCGTTGTCGGTGGAGGTGGTGCCGAAGGCCGAGATCTGCTGCTGCGTGACGGCCGCGCGCAGGTCGACGAACAGGCGGTCTTCCAGCAGCTCGGCCGTGCCGTTGCCGTACAGCGTGTGCTGGATGTCGTTGTCGTCCGAATGCCGGGCGTAGGCCAGGCCGGTGGCCGTGTAGTCCACCGAGCCACGCAGCCGCCGACCGTTGGCCAGTGCCCGAAAACCCAGCGTGGCCTCGGTGACCAGATCGCTTTGCGCGTCGGTCGTCAGCCGGTAGTTGTCGGTCCAGGTTTCACGCAGGCCCACCGTGGGCGTGAAGACGAAGGCACGACCGCCCGCCCCCGCCGCGCCGGCGTCACCACCGGCCGCCGGCACCTGCGCCTGGCCGCCGACAGGCGCCCAGCACGCGGCCACCGCCGTCAGGGCCAGGGCGCAGCGGATGACGCGTTTGTTCGATCGCCGCGCTTTCACGCCGCCGCCCCGGACGGCTTTTGCGGTGCCGACACCGAGGCGTCGACCCGGTCCTGCTCGCCATAACCGTAGCCATAGCCATAACCGTAGCCATAACCGTAGCCGTAGCCGGCGGCATAGCCGTCGGTGGAAGCGGTGCGGGCCTGGTTGAGCACCAGCATGCGCACGGGGCAGTTGTCGATGGTGGACAGCGCATGCTGCACGTCGGACTGCTTGGTCTTGTCGGCGTGCACCACCACCACCACCTGGCCCATGTTGGTGGCCAGCACGCGCGATTCGGTGGTCAGCAGCAGCGGCGGCGAATCGAAGATGACGATGCGGTCGGGGTAGCGGGTGGCGATGTCGTCCAGCAGCTGGCGCATCGCATCGCTGGCCAGCAGCTCGGTGGCACGCGGGTGCGGGTCGCCGCTGGGCAGCACGGTGAGCTTCTCGACGTTGGTGCGCAGCAGCACATCGCGCATGTCGGCCGAGCCGTTGAGCACGTCCAGCAGGCCCGGGCCCTGCGGCACGCCGAGCATGCGCGGCAGCGAAGGCCGCGCCACGTCGGCGTCCACCAGCATCACGGTGTGGTCCATCTCGTTGGCGATGCTCATCGCCAGGTTGACGGAGGTGAAGCTCTTGCCTTCGCCCGCCAGCGCGCTGGTGACCATGATCAGGTTGCCGTGCGTGATGGTGGACACGCCCTTGCCCATGGCGTTGCGGATCAGCGGCCGCTTGATCACCCGGTACTGGTCGGCCACGGTGGAGCGCGGCGACTGCGGCGTGACCACGCCCAGCGCCTGCAGCGCGTCCAGGTCGAGGTTGATCTTGCGCGACAGGAACTGCGGCTCGGCAGGCGCCGGCGCCGCGACGGTGGCGGGCTGCGGGGCCGGCACCGGCGGCACGGCCGCCCCGGCGGCGGGCGCCGGTTGCGAAGCCGGCAGTTGCGGGATTTCGACGCCGGCTTGGCGGAGCTGGGCCAGGCGCTGGGCCGCTTGTTCGATCAGGCTGCCGTTCATGTTATCGGCCCGCCAGCATCGTCATGGCGATCATGCCGCCGATGAACATCAGGACCAGGCTCGCGCTGGCGGCCGAGAAGCGCAGCAGGTCGGCGCGCTCGCGGCGCCGATCGGCCTCGGTCTGGATCAGCGACACCACGCCCAGGAAGGGCAGCTCGATCTTGGCCCGCACTTCGGCCGCCCGGTGGAACACCGGCCGCAGCTGGCTGGCGGCAAAGGCGGTGAACAGGCCGGCCAGGATGGCGGCGACCAGCGCGGCCGGCAGCAGCAGCAGGCGGTTCGGCGACACCGGCTTGGGCGAGACGCGCGGCGGCTCGACCAGGCGGAAGTCCGCCATGCCCGAGGCCACGTCCAGGTCGCCCGACATGGTGGCGGCTTCTCGCCGGGCCACCAGGTCTTCGTAGTTCTTCTTGTGGATGGCGTAGTCGCGGTTGAGCTGGGCCGCTTCGGCCTCGATCTTGGGCGACATGCGGATTTTGGAATGGGCGTCGTTGTAGCGCGCCTCGTACTCGCCCACGCGGGCGCGCAGGGCGGCGATCTGCACCTCGGAGGTGGCGAGCACACGGCTCATCTCCAGCGTGGTGGGCGAAGCGCCGGTGCTGTTGCCCGACAGGCTGGGCACGCCGGCGGCGCGCTTGCGGGCCTTGGACACTTCCACCACCTTCTGCGCCTCCAGGTCCTTGAGCAGGCGCCGGGTGCTGATCACCTCGGGGTGCTGCTCGGTGAAGCGTTGCAGCAGCGCATCCAGATTCTTGCGTTGCGACTCGATGCGCGCGTCGATCTCGGGCGTGGACACCGACACCGCCGATTCGTCCAGCAGGCTTTGCGCGGTGGCAGCGCCGGTCACGCCCTGGCCGCTGGCCTCGGCCGCCAGCGCCGCCTTGGCCGCGGTGCGGGCGTTTTCGGCCTCGCGCAGTTCCAGGCGCGCGGCGTCCAGCTGCGCGCTCAACTCGCCCAGCCGGGACGCGGTGTCCTTGCCATCGGCGAACTGCATGTCGATGTTCTTCAACCGGAACTCCTTGAGGCGCGCCTCGGCCTCTTCCAGCTTCTGCTGGTAGCTCTTGATCTGCTCGTTGATGAACACCTTGGCGCTGTCGGTGTCCTTGCGGCTGGCGCCCATGCTGGACTCCACGAAGATGGAAACCAGCGACTGCACCGCACGCTTGGCGCGTTCGGCGTCGGAATCGCGGAACGACAGCATGTACAGGTTGTCGCGGTCGGCGCTCTTGATCTGCAGCGTCTTCATCAGGTGGTCGACCAGCGCGTCCTGTTCCAGCCGGGTGCCGTTGTCCAGGTCGAGGTCGGCCATGCGCACCAGCTTCTCGACGTTGGGCCGCGTGATCAGCGTGCGGCTGAGCATGGTGACCTGCTGGTTCACGTCGGGCTGCACCGCCAGGCCGGACATCAGCGGCTTGAGGATCGACTGCGTGTCCACGAAGATGCGGGCGCTGGCCTCGTACTGATCGGGAATGCGCAGCACGACGATCACGCCCGCCACCGCCACGATCCACGCCACCAGCACCCCTTGCCAGCGGTACTTGTACATACCGCGGGTGATGTTGGCGATCTGCTCAATCAGTTCATGCATCGCGAATTCCTAGTGCCGCCCGCAGAGAAGATCAGAAAAAGCTCTGCGGAATGATCAGGATGTCGCCCGGCTTCATTTCCACGTTGGCAGAAATGTCGCCGTCCTTGATCAGGTCCTTCAGGCGCACCGCATATTGCTTGTTGCCCTCGGAGCCGCGCAGGATGGTGGCGCGGTTGCCGGCGGCGAAGTCGGTCAGGCCGCCCACGGCGATCATCACGTCCAGCAGCGTCATCTTCTGCTTGTAGGGCAGGAACTGCGGCCGCGCCGCCTCGCCCACCACGCGCACCTGCTCGCTGTACGGGCCCACGAAGCCGGTGACCACCACGGTGACGACCGGGTCGCGGATGTATTTTTCGAGCTGCTTCTCGATGTCGCGGGCCAGCTGCACCGAGGTCTTGCCCTGGGCCACCAGCTCGTCGACCAGCGGCGCGGAGATCTTGCCGTCGGGCCGCACCGGCACGCTCATCGACAGCTCGGGGTTGCGCGACACGATGATGTTGAGCGTGTCACCCGCCCCGATGAGGTAGGCGTACTCGCTGGTGCCGGCCTCGATGGGTGCGGCCGGGAGCTTGGACGACAGGCCCGCACATCCCGCCAGCAGCATGGAAGCCAGCGCGAGTACCGATGAAAGCCGCCGGGCAAGCCCTTGGGAGAAGAAGGAAGTTCGCAACGCAGAGCCCCTTGTGTGTGCTGTCTTGTGATGGCGCCGGGGCTTGAGCCCGGGCGCGCGGCAGGCATCGAGCGCCTGGCGCGACCTCGAACGGCGCGGTGTGGGACCGGCATCCTAGGCTTCACACAATTTACTACAAGGCCATGAATGCAAGTCCGGCGAACTGGGGCCGTAACACCGTGCCTTCAGGGGCTGCGCAGTAGTGCGCAGGAGGGTGTGGCGCGCATCCCTCCCAAGGGTGTAATCCACTCAGTCAGGGGTGGCCGTGGCGGCAGAACTTGGCACGAAAGCAACGTCCCGGCAACGGCGCAGGTCTTCGAGCCAGCCCTCGTAGGCCGCGGCGCGCGCCGACTCGGGCTGCCGCAGCAGGGCCGACGGATGCAGGGTGACGAACACCGGCCGCCCGTCGGCACGTTCATGCAGCCAACGCCCGCGCTCGCGGCCGATGGTCACTTCGCGGCCCAGCAACGCCCGGGCGGCGGTGGCGCCCAGCGCGACCAGCGCCTGCGGCTGCACCAGGTCGATTTCATGTGCCAGCCACTGGCCGCAGGCCTGCGCCTCGCGCTGGCCGGCCGTCTTGTGCAGGCGGCGCTTGCCGCGCAGCTCGTACTTGAAGTGCTTGACCGCATTGGCCAGGTACACCTGATGGCGCGGCCAGCCCAGCTCACGCAGCGCGCCATCCAGCAACTGGCCGGCGGGGCCGACGAAAGGTCGGCCGGCCAGATCTTCCTGGTCGCCCGGCTGCTCGCCCACCAGCATGTGCTGCGCGCCCACCGGCCCTTCGCCGCACACCGCCTGCGTGGCCAGCGCGCCGATGGGGCAGGCGGTGCAGGCATTGGTGGCGGCCTTCAAGGCTTCCAGCGTGCGCGGCGCCTCGCCGGGCTGGGGCGCTTCAACGCGCTGGATGCGCAAGGTGCGGGTGCTGCGCGCGGGCGTGGCGGGCGCTTCGATCATCGCTTCGCTGCGGGCGGCGGCGCTGGCCGCCAGCGGCGCGATCAAGGCCGCTTCCGGCAGGTTGTGCCAGTAGCGGCGCGGCATCTCGCGCACCATCATGGCCAGCTTCAGCCGCGCCGGATTGAAGATGTGCTGGTAGTAGGTCAGCCACAGCTGCTCGCCGGCGTCGGCCGGCGGTGCGCTGGCGCGGTCGGCGCCGGGCTGGAAGTGCAGCTGCTCGCCGTCCCATTCCACGCAGCGCTCGGGCGTGAGGATGGCCCAGCGCATCTGCGCGAAGCGGCGCATGAAAAACGGCGCATTGGCCTCGACGATGTGGTGGTCGGGCTCGAACCAGGCCACGTGGCGGTCGTCGCCCACCGGCCGGAAGCGCACGAAGGCGCGCATCTTGTGGATGTCGCGGCGCACGGCGGCGGCCAGTTCGGCGGCTTTCAGCCGGTCGGCATCCAGCGGGTCGTGGCGCAGCGCCGGCTCATGCACCAGGCGCCACAGCAGCCGGTACATCAGCGCGAAGCGGCCGGGCTCGCGGTGCAGCAGCACCTGGTTGCACAGCTCGACGAAGGCCGCAGGCACACGGACAGCCGGCGCATCGGGCCCAGAAGCGGGCGCCGCTGGTGCATCGGGCGGGGCGCTGGCCGTCACGGCCGCCGGCTCCGCCGGCTCGTCCCACAGGCTGGCGGTGTCGCCCGGGGCGCGCGCCGACGTCTGGCCGGCCACCCATGCCACCTGCTGCGGCGGCACCTGCTGCGCCAGCAGCTGCCGTGCTTCGCGACGGAAGCCCGCCACGTCGGCGGGGCCGGCCAGCACGATGCGGTGGTCCAGGGCCATGCCGCAGGCTCAGGCGAACAGCGACGCCTGCACCGGCAGGGCCCGCGGCGCCGGTGCGACGGTGGGCCCAGGCGTGTGCACCATGGGGTCGCCGCTGGGACGGTGGCCGTCCACCAGCACGAAGGGCAGCACCTTCTTCAGCGGCACATGCAGCCGCGGCAGGTCGTCGGCGCGCAGGCGCCGCACGCGGCGCGACTGCAGCAGCCGGTCGATGGCCTTGACGCCCAGCCCCGGCACCCGCAGCAGCAGCTCGCGCGGGGCGGCGTTGAGGTCGACCGGAAACTGCTCGCGGTGGGCCAGCGCCCAGGCCAGCTTGGGGTCGACGTCCAGCCGCAGCAGGCCCTGGCCGCGCGGCACGATCTCGTCGTGCGCAAAACCATAAAAGCGCATCAGCCAGTCGGCCTGGTACAGCCGGTGCTCACGCATCAGCGGCGGCGCCTGCAGCGGCAGCCCGCGCGAGGCATCGGGGATCGGGCTGAAGGCCGAGTAGTACACCCGCCGCAGCCGGTAGCTGCCATAGAGCTGGGCGCTGGTGGCCAGGATGTGCTGGTCGTCGGTGGCGTCGGCGCCGACGATCATCTGCGTGCTTTGCCCCGCGGGCGCAAAGCGCGGCGCCTTGGCCGGCCGCGGCCGCGCGCCGGGCAGCACCCGGATGGGCACCGGCTTGGCCGCTTCCTTGCCGTCGTCGATGTGCAGCCGCAGTCGCGCCATCGAGCGCTTGATGGCCAGGTCGTCCTTCTCGGGCGCCAGCGCCTTCAGCCCTTCGGTGGTGGGCAT
>NZ_CAXFDV010000372.1:0-4550 GCF_964001545.1 uncultured Aquincola sp. | reverse complement strand
GCACGCCGGATCCTGCTGACGCTGGAAGGCCTGGGCTACGTGGAGGCGCAAGGCCGGCAGTTCCGCCTCACGCCCAAGATCCTGGACCTGGGCTTTGCCTACCTGTCGTCGCTGCCGCTGTGGAACCTGGCCGAGCCGGTGATGGAAACGCTGGTGGCCGAGGTGAAGGAAAGCTGCTCGGCCGCGGTGCTGGACGGCGCCGAACTGGTGTACGTGCTGCGGGTGCCCACGCACAAGATCATGCGCATCCACCTGGGCATCGGCAGCCGGCTGCCGGCCTATTGCACCTCGATGGGCCGGGTGCTGCTGGCCGGCCTGCCGGCCGACGAGGTGCGCGCCCGGCTGTCGCTGCGCGAGCGCACGGCCTTCACCTCACGCACCGTCACCGACCTGCCCACGCTGCTGGGGCTGGTGGAAGACACCCGCCGCCAGGGCTGGTGCCTGGTGAACCAGGAACTGGAAGAAGGCCTGGTCTCGCTGGCCGCACCCATCGTCGACCGCACCGGCCGCACCATCGCCGCGCTGAACATCAGCGGCCAGGCCAACCGCACGCCGCCCGCCGCGATGGTCGAGCAGTTCCTGCCGCGCCTGCTGCAGGCCGCGCGGGACATCGCGCGGCTGCTGCACTTGAAAGCCTGATCACATCCTCAGCCGTGCTTGGCCTCGAACTCCTTCATGTAGTCGACCAAGGCCTGCACCGCCGCCACCGGCACCGCGTTGTAGATCGACGCCCGCATGCCGCCGACCACACGGTGGCCCTTGAGCTGCACCATGCCGCGGGCTTCGGCGCCCTTGAGGAACTCGGCGTCCAGCGCCGGGTCGGGCAGGCGGAAGGGCACGTTCATCAGTGAACGGTCTTCGCGCGCCACCGGGCTGGTGTAGAAGCCGCTGGCGTCCAGCGTGTCGTACAGCAGCCGGGCCTTGGCCTGGTTGTGGCGGGCCATGCCTTCCAGGCCGCCCTGGTCCTTGATCCACTGGAACACCAGCCCGGCGATGTAGATCGCATAGGTGGGCGGCGTGTTGATCATCGAATCGTTGGCCGCCAGGTGCTGGTAGTCGAACACCTGCGGCGTGATCGGCAGCGCACCGCCCAGCAGGTCTTCGCGCACGATCACCAGCGTGAGGCCGGCCGGGCCGATGTTCTTCTGCGCCCCGGCATAGATGAGGCCATAGCGGCTCACGTCCACCGGCTTGCTGAGGATGTTGCTCGACATGTCGGCCACCAGCGGCACGTCGCCGGTGTCGGGCGTCCAGTGGTATTCCACGCCGCCGATGGTTTCGTTGGAGCAGATGTGCACGTAGGCCGCGTGGGGGTCCAGGTTCCAGCTGTCTTGCGGCGGCACATGGGTGAAGCGGCTGGCCTCGGCCGTGGCCGCCACGCGCACGCGGCAGTACTTGCCGGCCTCTTCGATCGACTTCTTCGACCATTCGCCGGTGTGCACGTAGTCGGCGCTGCTGCGGCCGCGCAGCAGGTTCATCGGCAGGATGGCGTTCTGGCCCAGCGCCCCGCCCTGCATGAACAGCACCTTGTAGTTGGCCGGGATGTTCAGCAGCTCGATCAGCAGCGCCTTGGTCTCGGCCAGGATGCTCATGAACTCCTTGCCGCGGTGGCTCATCTCCATGACGGACATGCCCGAGCCGCGCCAGTCGCTCATCTCGGCGGCGGCCTGCTGCAGCACCGGTTCAGGAAGCGCGGCCGGGCCGGCGCTGAAGTTGAAAACGCGTGTCATGGAAAAGCGGCTCCGATGGGCTTCGTACGGGTGAGCCCGCGAGGATAGCGCCTGCCCCGCGCCAGCCCCGGCCGGGCCTGCGGCCGCCCTTTCAGCCGGCGTGCTCGGGCTCTTCGGCAGCGGCCGGCTCTGCGCCCGGCGGCGCTTCTTCCTGCGGCGCATGGCGCACCAGCGTCACCGGCACGGCCGCATGCTGCAGCACCGGCTGCGACACCGAACCCGCCAGCGCCTCGGTCAACGCGCCATGGCCGAAGGTGCCCATCACGATGGCGTCGCAGGCCTCGCGCTCGGCCACTTCCACGATCTGCTGGGCCGGCTCGCCGGTGACGATCTCCAGTTCGTAGTCCATGCCCGCTGCATCCAGCAGGGCCTCGGCCGCCCGCAGCGCGTTCTCGCCGGCCGCGCGCGCGGCGGCAGTGCGGGCGTCTGCATCGCGCAGCAGCAGCACTTCGTACAGGTGCGTCGGCTCCTGCACGTTGAGCAACAGGAAGCGGGCCTGCAAGCCGGCGCGCACCAGGCACAGGCCGTGGTGCACCGCGTCCAGCGAACGCTCCGAACCATCGATGGGCAGCAGGATGTGCATGGCAAGCTCCACAGCGGCGATGCGGCCCATCTTGCCAGCGCCCGTGCAGGCCGGCGCTGCGGGTCTACACCGTGTCGTCGTGCTTGGTGCCGAAGAGCTTGTCGCCCGCGTCGCCCAGGCCGGGAATGATGTAGCCGTTGGCGTCCAGGTGGCTGTCGATGGCGGCGGTCCAGCAGCGCACATCGGGGTGGGCCGCCTGCAGCGCGGCCACGCCTTCGGGCGCGGCCACCAGCACCAGCGCCCGCACGTCGGTGCAGCCGCGGTCCTTCAGCAGCTGGGCGGTGGCGATCATGGAGCCGGCAGTGGCCAGCATCGGGTCGATGATGATCGCGGTGCGCTGCTCCAGGTGGCCGACGAACTTCTCGAAGTAGCGCTCGGGCTGCAGCGTCTCGTGGTTGCGCGACAGGCCCACCACGCTCACCTTGGCGCCGGGCACGATGTCGAGCACGCCGTCCAGCATGCCCAGGCCGGCGCGCAGGATGGGCACCACCGTCACCTTGCGGCCCTGGATCTGCTCCACCTGCACCGGGCCGCTCCAGCACTGGAGCGTCACCGGCTGCAGCGGAAAGTCGGCCGTGGCCTCATAGGCCAGCAGCCGCGCCAGCTCCTGCGTGATGGCGCGGAAGTCGCGGGTGGTGATGCCGGCCTCGCGCAGCAGGCCGATCTTGTGGCGCACCAGCGGATGGGTGATCTGGATGACGGGCATGGACCGGCTTAGCCAGCTTCGTGCCAAGCGCGCCCTGCAGGCTGCTCGGTGCGGCTGCATGCCCCGCGCGCCTGTGCGGCCATCACGGCGGCCCTACCCTGCGGGCATGAACCCGCCTGCTGTTGCCGCCGGCCGCATGGCCGCCCTGCTTTCTCCAACTCGCCGACTGCTGCTGGCGCTGCTGAGCGCCGCTGCGATGCTGTCCGGCCCCGTGCGCGCAGAGGCCCCGCCTGCGGGCAGCGCCGCCGTGATGGCCGCGCTGCGCGAGCCCGGCACCATCGTGCTGATGCGCCATGCGCGAGCGCCCGGTGTCGGCGACCCGGCGGGCTTCAAGCTCGACGACTGCAGCACCCAGCGCAACCTCAATGACGAAGGCCGCGCCGACGCACGTGCCCTGGGCCAGCGCCTGCGCGAAGCCGGCGTGCCGGTGGGCCGGGTGCTCAGCTCGGCCTGGTGCCGCTGCCTGGAAACCGCACGGCTGCTGGGCGTGGGGCCGGTGCAGGCGCATCCGGCCTTCGCCAGCATTTTTCCGGACGATGCCAAGGGCGACGAGATCACGGCACAAGCCCGCCAAGTCATCGCCGACTGGCGCGGCCCGGGCGTGCTGCTGGCGGTGACGCACCAGGTGAACATCCAGGCGCTGGCGGGCGTCAACACCTCGTCGGGCGAGATGGTGGTGCTGAAGAAGCGGCCCGACGGCACGCTGCAGGAGGTGGGGCGGCTGCAGCCTTGATCCGGCGGTCTGCGCGCAGCGCTTCAGGCCACCGGCGCCAGCAAGCGCGGCAGCAGCTCGGCCGCGGTGCCGGCCAGGTGCTCGTCGGCGTCGTCGTCGATCTCCGTCGCCTGCGGGTTGAGGATGGCCACATGCGCGCCGCCGCGCCGGGCCACCGCGGCCAAGCCGGCGGCCGGCCACACGGCGCCCGAGGTGCCCACCACCAGCATCACCTGCGCCTTTCGCGCGGCGGCTTCGGCCTGCTGCAACACCTCGGCCGGCAAGGCCTCGCCGAACCACACCACACCGGGCCGCAGCAGGTTGCCGCACACCGTGCAGGCCGGCGGCCGGCCGGGCTGCTGTGGGTCGGCACGGCAGCCGCCGGCATGCCGGCAGGGGTCCAGCCAGCGGTTCTGCAGGATGTCGCCGTGCAGGCGCAGCACACCGTCCAGGCCGGCGCGCTGGTGCAGGTCGTCCACGTTCTGCGTCACCAGCGTCAGCACGCCGGGGCGGCGGCGGGCGAACTCGGCCAGCGCCAGGTGCCCGGCATTGGGCTGCGCGCGGCGCACGCCTTCGCGCCGCTGCTGGTACCAGTCCCACACCAGGCCGGGGTCGGCGCGGAAGCCGGCCTCGCTGGCCAGTTGCAGCGGGTCGCAGCGGGCCCACAGGCCCGTCTGCGCATCACGAAAGGTGGGAATGCCGCTCTCCGCGCTCATGCCGGCGCCGGTCAGCACACACACCCGCTCGGCCTGCGCCAAGCGCTGGCGCAGGCGTTGGACGGCGGCTTCGTCAGGCGCCGCCACGCTGGCGCAGGGCCTC
>NZ_CAXFDV010000371.1:0-8145 GCF_964001545.1 uncultured Aquincola sp. | reverse complement strand
TTGGGCGTGGAGCAGGCCGGGCAGGTGGCTGACCTGGAGGTGGACGCCGTGCGTGGCCTGCGCAAGGTGGCCCTGGAGGACGTGCGATGAACTGGAGACAGTTGGCCATCACGCTGTTCGGGCCCGACCATGGCCTGCACGGCGTGGCCCAGGAGGGCGATTTTCTGCAGGGCACGGTCGTGTTCGACGGCCAGCCGCTCACCGTCATCGGCACCACCGGTCATGCGCCCATCGGGGTGCAGCTGGCGCTGCAGCAGGCCCGGGCCGTGCTGGACACTGTGGCCGCCCACCCGGGGCGCGCCATCCTGCTGCTGATCGACACGCAAGGCCAGCAGCTGCGTCGGCGCGACGAGCTGCTGGGCATCAACCGCGCCATGGCCCACCTGGGCCTGTGCATCGACCTGGCGCGCCGTCGCGGCCATCGCGTGCTCGGGCTGGTGTACGACCAGGCGCTGTCGGGGGGCTTCATCACCTCGGGCCTGATCGCCGATGCCTGCGACGCCCTGCCCGAAGCCGAGATCCGGGTGATGCGCATCCCCGCCATGGCGCGCGTGACGAAGTTGCCGGAGGAGATGCTCACCGAGCTGTCACGGTCGAACCCCGTGTTTGCGCCGGGCGTGGACAACTACGTGGCCATGGGTGGTGTGCGCCGGCTGTGGCGGGATGACCTGGCCGCCTGCCTGCGCGATGCGCTGGCCCATGCGCCGGTGGACGACCAGCGCGCGCGGCTGGGGGCCGAGCGCGGCGGGCGACGCCTGGCGGCCAGCGTCATCGAGCGCGTGCTGCAGGCGCCGTGAGGCGGCCCATGGTCACTTTGCGCCGACATCAATTGGCCTATCTGTCGCCGGCCGCCTGGTTGCGCATCGGTGCCGAGCAGGCTGACGACGAGTCTCGCCGCTGCACCACGTGGTGGGCAGCCCATCGGCTGCCGGTGGTGGTGACGCGGCAGCCGGAGCAGGCTGCGGTGGACGGCGTCAGCGTGGGCTTGCCCGCGCCGGCGGAGTTCGGCCACCGCAGGATCGCGCTGCGTGTGGCGTGGCAGGAGATCCTGTGGTTCGACGAGTTCCCCCGTACCGAGGACATCGCACCGCAGTTGCCGCGCAAGGTCGGGCATGCCTGGCGCGCCTGGTGCCACAGCCTGGCCGCGGCGGGTGGCCAGGCGCGGGTGTACGGCAGCCGCGGCTGGCGGTCGCTCACCGGCCTGAGCCACGTGCGCCGGGGTTCCGACATCGACCTCTGGATCGGCGTGGGGGACGACGCGACCGCCGACGCCGTGGCCGCGCTGCTGGCGCATGCGCCGCAAGGGCTGCCCCGCGTGGACGGCGAGTTGATGTTCGAAGACGGCGCTGCCGTTGCCTGGCGCGAGTGGCAGGCCTGGCGCAGCGGCGCCAGCCGCGCCCTGCTGGTACGCACCATCGACCGCAGCTTCCTGCGCTGGTCGCCGGCCCCCCTTCAGGTGCCGTGCCCCGAAGCGGCGGAAACGGCGGAAGCAGCATGATGTCCTCTCGGAGGGATTCCGCGCAGCGGGAGGCAGTTGCCCCGACCGTCACACCGCTGACCCTGGGGCGGGCGGCATCGTCGGCGCTGTACGACGAACTGGCGCTGTCGCCCAAGCCGGGTCTGGTCACGCTGACCGATGTCGGCAGCCATGACGACATGGACGCGCAAACCTTCACCCGCAGCCTGTTTGCGCTGCGCGGCTACTTTGTGCGCATGGCCGAGTTGGGTACGCAGGCGGCGCCCTTCAGTGAGTTGCAGCGCAGCGGGCTCGACGCCGAGCAGCGCATGCTGGCGGCCACCGGCGGTGTCAACACGCACCGCGGCGCCATCTTCCTGCTGGGTCTGTTGTGTGCGGCCGGCGGCGCACTGGCCGCTGCGGGCCAGCTGCCCACGCCCCAGCAGCTGCAAGCGGTCTTGCGCCGGCATTGGGGTGAGGCTTTGGCCCACAAGGCCGCGCGGCCCTCGTCGCTGCCGGGCGGCATGGCGGCGCGACGGCTCGGCCTGCGCAGTGCCGCGCAGGAAGCGGCGCTGGGGTTCCCCGTGTTGTTCGGCGTCACCGTGCCCACCTTGCGTGAAGGTCTGGCGCGCGGCCGGTCTGTCTGGGTCGCGCGCACCGATGCCTTGTTCGCCACCATGGCGGTGCTGGACGACAGCAACCTGGCGCACCGCGGAGGCTTGGCCGGGCTGCGCCATGCACAGGCCGCAGCCCGCGGCTTCATGGCGGCAGGGGGCGCTGCTCAGCCCGATGGCCGATGGCGTGCCGAAGCGATCGGCAAGGACTTCGTGGCGCGCCGCCTGTCGCCGGGCGGGGCGGCGGACATGCTGTCGGCCGCGTGCTGGCTGCAACGCATCGGTGGCCTGCGGGACGCGGCATGAGCCTGGCGGTGCTGTTTGCCGGGCAGGGCCACCAGCATGCAGACATGCTGCCCTGGCTGTCACCTTCGCCGCTGCTGCGGCAGATGGGCGAACGGCTCGAATGCGCCGATTGGCGCGCGGCGCTGGCCGATGTCGGCTGGGCCACCCGCAATGCCACGGCACAGCTGGTGCTGACCGGCACGGCGCTGGCCGCCTGGGCCGAACTGGCGCCCCGGCTGCCTGGGCCGGTCTGCTGGGCGGGTTACAGCGTCGGTGAGTTGGCGGCCTTCAGTGCGGCGGGTGTGTTTGACGGCCAGACCGCGCTGTGGTTGGCGCAGCAGCGTGCCGCGGCCATGGACCGCTGCGGCCAGGCCAGCCCCGGCGGTCTGGTCGCCTGGGGGGGGCTGGGGCCCGACAGCGTGGCCGACATCTGCCGTAGCGCCGGCCTGCACATCGCGATCTGCAATGGCGACGATGCCGTGATCGTCGGCGGCCCGTGGCCGGCGCTGCTGCACGGCGAGCAACTGGCGGTCGCGCGCGGCGCTCAGGTCACGCGCCTGGCGGTTTCAGTGGCCTCTCACACGCCGGCCATGCGCCAGGCAGCCGCCACCTTCGCCGGCCTGCTGGCCACCGTGGCGGCAAAGGCGCCGCGCGGCGTGCTGTTCAGCAACGTGGGCGGCCGTGTTCGTTCCGCTGAGCGGGCGGCGCAGGTGTTGTCGGCGCAAATCGCAGAGACGGTCAGGTGGCGGGACTGCATGGAGGAGGTGCGCGGCCGACAGCCGCGCTGCGTGCTGGAGATCGGCCCCGGGCAGGCGCTGGCCCGTCTGTGGAGCCGGCGCTACCCCGAGATACCGGCGCGGTCCTGCGACGAGTTCAGGAGCGTGGCCGCCATCGAGCGCTGGGTCGGCCGCTGGCTTTAGCGCCGCCCGCTGCCGATGGCGGCCCACATCATGGCAGCTGCGCCGTCACCTTGATGCTGGCGAACCAGGCCGCCAGGTTGTCGATGTCGGCATCGGTCAGCGGCTTGGCCATCACGGCCATCACCTCGTGCTTGCGCTCGCCGCTACGGTAGGCCTTGAGCTGCGCGGCCACGTACAGCGCCGGCTGGCCGGCCAGGTTGGGCGCATCGGGCGCGGTGGCCAGGCCGTTGGGGCCGTGGCACACCGCGCACTGCTGCGCCTTGGCCTTGCCGGCCGCCGCATCGGCCGCCAGGGCGGGGCTGCCGGCGGCCAGCGCCGCCAGCAGGGCGATCAAGGTCATCCGCATCACGGCGCGCTGTAGGTGATGCGGTAGATGGCGCCCGCGAAGTCGTCGGACACCAGCAGCGAGCCATCCTTCATCACCGCCACGTCCACCGGCCGGCCGCGGTACACGCCGGTGTCGTTGTCCAGCCAGCCGTCGGCGAACACCTCGGTCTTGTCGGCCGTGCCATCCTGCTTGAGCGAGGTGAACAGCACCCGCGCGCCCACCGGCTTGGTGCGGTTCCAGGAGCCGTGCTGGGCCGAGAAGAAGCCGCCCTGGTACTTGGCCGGAAACTGCCTGGCGCCGTAGTACACGATGCCCAGGTCGGCCGCGTGTGCGTCGGTCATCACCTGCGGGTTCACCGCGCCGGCCGGGATCGGGTCCTTGTCGTAGCCGTTTTCGGTGATGCGCGTCTGGCCCACGATGTACGGGTAGCCGAAGAACTGGCCGGCCTGCGTGGCGCGGTTGATCTCGCCCTTGGGAATGTCGTCGCCCATGCCGTCGGTCTGGTTGTCGGTGAACCAGAGGGTCTTGTCCTTGGCATTGAAGTCCATGCCCACCGAGTTGCGGATGCCGCGCGCAAACACCTCGCGCTTGCTGCCGTCCAGCCCCATGCGCACGATGCCGCCGATGCCCACCTGCTCATACAACTTGAGCTTTTCGCGCGGCTGCACGTTGAACGGCTGGCCCAGCGTCATGTAGAGCAGGTTGTCCGGGCCCACGCGGCAGGTGCGTGCGCCGTGGTTGAACGACTCCTCTTCCACCGGAATCAGCTGGCCTTGCGGCACCACCTCGGCCACCGCCACGTCCGGCCCTTCATAGAAGAACTCGGCCGCCGGGAACATCAGCACCCGGTTGTGTTCGGCCACCAGCAGGCTGCCGTCGCGGGTCCAGCACACGCCGTTGGGCACCTTGAAGTTGAGCGAGGGCGCAAAGGCCTTCACCTCGCTGGCGGTGCCGGTGGACAGGCGGTCGGTCACCGCATACACCGCCGTCTTGCGGGTGCCCACGAACAGCATGTTGGTCGAAGGCGCCACCGCCATGTGGCGTGCATCCGGCACCACCGCATACAGGCTGATGCGAAAGCCCGGCGGCAGCTTCACCTTCTCCAGGTTCTTGCGGATGGCATCGGCCTGCGCGCCGGTCTGCGGCACCGGCGGAATGTTGAGGTCGGTGCCCGAGACCTTCATCTGCTTGAGCTTGTCGATGTTCTGGGCCTGGGCCGGCAGCGTGCCGGCCAGGGCCAGCGCCAGCGCGGCCAGGGTGGGAACCAGGGTCGGACTGAATGTGCGTGGCATGGGGTGTCTCCTCGTTGTGGGCCGGGCCCCGCCGTGGGCGCCGGTGGGTCTTGCTTTCGCAATGCACATGCCGGCGGGTGGTCTGCGGCCGGGCGCCGCCGCCGCTCCCTCTGCAGCCTGCGGGCAAACCCTGGCCCGGCCGGGCCGGCCGGCCTGTACAGCGATGCAACGCTGCAACGCGCCGGTGAACAGAAACTGTTCAGTTGCCGGGGCCGGCGGGCCCCTGTTATGGTCCGCGCCACACAGGGCTGACCTTGAGCGGCGAAGACCGCGGCAGGAGACAGGCAATGCTCGAAGCAAGCGGCGCATGGCAGGAGTGGCAGCGTGCGCAGTGCCGCGCGGTGCTGGCGCGCAGGCTGCCCGTGGCGGCAGACGATCCACCCACCGACATCCTCGACAGCTGGGCCCGCTGCCTGCAGCAGGGGCTGGACTTCGAACGACCGCTGCCGCTGATCGTGGTGGAAGACGCCGACCTGCGCCGCCGCCGCGAGCGCGCCGGCCGGGTGCGCCAGCTGGCGCTGGTGGAGCTGGAAACCCTGATGCAGCAGATCGCCGGCAGCAGCTTCCTGCTGGCCTTCGCCGATGCCGAAGGCGTGGTGCTCGACCGCTATGCCGACCAGCGCTTTGTCACCAGCACCGCGGGCGAAGGCATTCCGGCCGGTAGCCTGTGGACCGAGCAGGCCGCCGGCACCAATGGCCTGGGCACCGCGCTGGCCTGCGGCCGGCCGGTGGCGGTGAACGGACCCGAGCACTTCTTCGGCCAGTTCAGCCACATCGCCTGCACCGCCGCGCCCATCCGCGATGCGGATGGCGACGTGATCGGCGCGCTGGACGCTTCCTGCTGCTTCGACTCGCGCCAGCGCCACACCCAGGCCCTGGTGCAGATGGCCGCCGCCCACATCGAGAACGTGCTGCTGGCCGAGCAGCGACGCCAGCACTGGGTGCTGGCCCTGCACCCGCGGCCCGAGTTCGTGGGCACGCTGAGCGCCGGGCTGCTGGCCTTCGATGGCGAGGGCCGGCTCAGCGCCTTCAATGGCCGCGCGGTGGGCCTGCTCAGCGGCCTGGCGGTGCGGCGCGGCGCGGCCTTCGAGCAGCTGTTCAACGAGCCCTTCGACCGCTTTCTGGGCCGGCTGCGGGCCGAAGGCGCCACCCGGCTGCGTGATGCGATGAACAGCGTGCTGGCCGTGGCCTGCGTGCAGCCGGGCGAGGCCGTGGGTCGTGTGCTGGCGGCTGCCACGCCGGCCGGGATGGTGCAGGCTGCGGGCGGCCGCGTGGGGGCCGCCCTGCCGGTGCATGAGGCGCCGGCTGCCCTGCCGGCGGCGGTGGAGGGCGACCAGGACCCCGCCGTGCTGCAGGCCCAGGCGCTGGTGGCGGCCGCGGTGCGGCGGCAGCTGCCCATCCTCATCCAGGGCGAAACCGGCACCGGCAAGGAACTGCTGGCCCGCCATGCCCACCAGGCCAGCGGCCGCAGCGGCGCCTTCGTGCCGGTGAACTGCGGCGCGGTGCCGGCCGAGCTGTTCGAGGCCGAGCTGTTCGGCTACGTGGGCGGCGCCTTCACCGGTGCGCGGCGCCAGGGGCAAGCGGGCCTGTTGGCCAGCGCCCATGGCGGCACGCTGCTGCTCGATGAGGTGGGCGAGCTGCCGCTGCCGTTGCAGGCCGCGCTGCTGCGCTTCCTGGACGACGGGCTGCTGCGTCCGGTGGGTGGCCGCCAGCTCAAGCCGGTGGACGTGCAGGTGCTGGCCGCCACACATGTGGACCTGGAGGCCGCGGTGGCGCAGGGCCGCTTCCGGGCCGATCTGCTGTACCGGCTGAACACCGTGGCGGTGAAGCTGCCGCCGCTGCGCCTGCGCAGCGACTTCGCGGCCGTGGCCACGCGGCTGCTGCAGGCGCTGCAGCCCGATGCGCAGCTGCAGCCGGCTGCGCTGCAGCGCCTGGCCCGCCATGCCTGGCCCGGCAACTTCCGCGAACTGCGGGCCTGCCTGGCGCGGGTGCTGCTGACCCACCCCACCGGCCACATCACCGTGGCCGATGTCGATGCGGTGCTGCCGGCGCTGCCGCCAGCGGCCGAGCACGGGCCTTCGCAACTGCAGCGCGGCGCCACCGAAGCGGTGCTGGCCGAGTTCCGCCGCTGCGGCTCGGTCAGCCGCACCGCGCGCTGCCTGGGCATCTCGCGCACCACGGTGTACCGCCACCTGCGCGGCGCGGGGCTGCTGGCGGCTTGAACGGCACGCGGTCTGGACGCGCCAGAATGCGCAGAAGCATTCTGGAGACCCGCAGTGACCCACGTCCCCAACCCCGCCCGCGGCACCCGCGGCATGGCCGTCGCGCCGCATGGCCTGGCTGCGCAAAGCGCCATCGGCGTGCTGCGCGAGGGTGGCAACGCCGTCGAAGCCATGGTGGCCGCAGCCGCCACCATCGCGGTGGTGTACCCGCACATGAACAGCATCGGCGGCGACGGCTTCTGGCTGATTGCCAAGCCCGGTGAGGCGCCGCGCGGGCTGGAAGCCTGCGGCGCGGCCGCGCAGGCCGCCAGCATCGAGTCGTACCGCGGCCATGGCATCGAGCGCATTCCTTTCCGCGGCGGCCTGGCGGCCAACACCGTGGCCGGGACGATCTCGGGCTGGGACGCGGCGCTGGCCTGGTCGCGTGAGGCGCTGGGCGGCCGCCTGCCGCTGAGCCGGCTGCTGGAAGACGCCATCGCCCATGCGCGCGATGGCATTGCCGTCACCCGCAGTCAGTCACACTGCATCGCCAACAAGCGCAAGGAGCTGATCCCGGTCAGCGGCTTTGCGCACAGCTTCCTGGTCGATGGGCAGGCGCCGGCCATCGGCAGCCTGTGGCAGCAGCCGCGCATGGCCGCCACGCTGGAGCACCTGGCCCGCGCCGGCCTGGACGACTTCTACCGCGGCGACCTGGCCCGCTCCATGGCCGCCGATCTGGAGGCGGCTGGCAGCCCGGTGCGCCTGTTGGACCTGAAGTCGCACCAGGCGGTGTGGAAGCCCCCGCTGGCCATGGCGCACTCCGCCGGCACTCTGTACAACATGCCGCCGCCCACGCAAGGCCTGGTGTCGCTGCTGATCCTGGGTCAGCTCGACCGCCTGTTCGATGCCGCCAGCATGACACCCGACAACGCGGCCTATGTGCATGCCTGCGTCGAAGCCACCAAGCAGGCCTTTGCCATCCGCGACAGCCTGATCACCGACCCCGCGTGGATGAAGCAGGACCCACAGGCGCTGCTGGCGCCCGAGGC
>NZ_CAXFDV010000370.1:0-4064 GCF_964001545.1 uncultured Aquincola sp. | reverse complement strand
GGGATCTCCTAGTGCAATGACACTTTGGGTGGGCTCACGGGCCGTGGCGGCAGGCGCCCCCAACCCGTCTGTCGGTCTCTTTTGGAGTGTTAGCACTCAAGCGTGTCGAGTGCTAGCAAGCGGATTATAGGGACGGCTGACGCCGATTCAAGGGGTGGGCCTGCGCCTACATGCTGTTGCTTGCCAACCCGCGCAGCCGCTCGGCGGTCGCTTCGTCCGCCGGGTAGAAGGCTTCCAGCGCCAGTTCCGCCAGCGTCACGTCGCGCGGCGTGCCGAACACGGTGGTGGTGGACAGCAGCGACATCGGCCCCACCGACGTGGCCAAGCGCAGCGGCACCGCGATGCCGCCCCAGGCGCCGGTGTCGGCTTCGTCGGCCTGCGGCGCCGGGGCGGGGTAGTCCTGCAATTCCTTCAGAAGTTCCACCAGCACCGCATCGCCGGTGGCCAGGATCTGCAGCCGCAGCCGCTCCAGCAGGTGGGCGCGCCACTGGGCCAGGTTGAGGATGCGCGGCGCCAGCCCTTGCGGGTGCAGGCTGAGCCGCAGCACGTTGACCGGCGGTGCCAGCAGCCCTGGCTTAGCGCCGGCCAGCAGCGCCGGCAGCACGCGGTTGGCGGCCACCAGCTGCCAGTGGCGGTCCACCGCCAGCGCCGGCCAGGGTTCATGGGCCTGCAGCACGGCTTGCACGGCGCGGCGCGCCGGCGCCATCGCCGGGTGGTCCAGCGGGCGCTCGGCGTACAGCGGGGCAAAGCCGGCCGTCACCAGCATCGCATTGCGCTCGCGCAGCGGCAGGTCCAGCCGGCCTGCCAGGCGCAGCACCATCTCGCGGCTGGGGGCGGCCTTGCCGCTTTCGATGCAGCTGAGGTGGCGCTGCGAAATGTCGGCCTCCGTCGCCAGCGCCAGCTGGCTCAGGTGCCGGCGAGCGCGCCACTCGCGCAGCAGGTCGCCGATGGTGGCGCCGCTCACGCTTCGGGCAGCGCGTCGATGAAGCCGCTGACCGTCTGCAGCCGGCCGCCGTTGAGCGTGGCGAAATCGGTGCCCTTGATCGGTGCTTCCACGCCCGCGGGCCCCAGGTGCCACGAGAAGCGCAGCTGGTCGCCATGGCCGTCGGCGCTGCCCTCGGCCAGCCGGAAGCGGAAATCCGGAAAGCGCTGCTGCACCGCGGCGATCAGGCCGTCGATCTGGCCATGGCCCCGGGCCTGCATCATCGGGTCGACGTAGCTGCCGTCCTCTGTCCACAGCGCCTGCAGCAGCTGCCGGCGGCGCGTGGGGTCAGTCTCGTTCCACAGGGCGATGTAGCGCTCGGCCAGCTGGCGGGCGCGGGCGCTGGTGTCGGGCGGGGTGCTGGCAAGGACGGTCATGGTCTGCTCCTGGTGGGTGCCGCCTCGTTGACGGCGCCGCCAGCTTCGCGCGCCTGGCGCAGGCGTTCAACGACCTCGCAGGTCATCGAACGTCGTCCGCCGGCCGGTCAACCGGCGGTGTCGCCGATGGTCACCATGCCGGGCTTCACGTCGTCGGCCACGCGTTCGCAGTAGGTCAGCGCGCCGTATTCCATCCAGATCGCGCCCGGCAGCAGCGGATCGACAGGATCACTCGAGACTGCCCGCCGGCCCGAAAAACTCGTAACGCATCTGCTCGGCGGGCACGCCCAGCGCGCGCAGCGACCGCTTGACCTCGCGCATGAAGGGCTGCGGGCCCAGGAAGTACGCCTCCACCTCGGCCGGCACGGCGGGCAGCCAGGCTTGCAGGCGTTGCTGGTCCAGCCGGCCGGTGGCGTGGTCGCCGGGCGCGGCTTCGTCGTACAGGTAAAAGCGCCGCAGCCGCGGGTGTTGCTCGGCCAGCGCATCCACCTGGGCGCCGAAGGCCTGCACGCCGGGCCGGCGCGCGCAGTGGATGAAATGGATCGGCCGCGTGTCGGCCTCGTCGGCCAGCGCCGCCTGCAGCATGGCCAGCGTGGGCGTGATGCCCACGCCGCCGCTGATCAGCACCAGCGGCCGCTGGCTGCCTGCGGCCAGCGTGAACTCGCCGGCCGGCGGAAACAGCGCCAGCGTGTCGCCGGCCGGC
This sequence comes from uncultured Aquincola sp., assembly GCF_964001545.1. Taxonomy (NCBI): domain Bacteria; kingdom Pseudomonadati; phylum Pseudomonadota; class Betaproteobacteria; order Burkholderiales; family Sphaerotilaceae; genus Aquincola; species uncultured Aquincola sp. The sequence continues at coordinate 2,002 of NZ_CAXFDV010000370.1, read as the reverse complement.
ACCTGGTCGTGCAGGTGGTTGGACACCACGCCGCCCACCTCGCGCTTGACGCTGATGCGGTAGCTGCGGCCATTCGGCGCCGCCGACAGCGAGTAGTTGCGCCGCACCTCCTGCCCGGCTATCACCAGCTGCAGGCCGATGTACTGACCGGGGCGGAAATCGACCACCGGCCCGCCGTCCACCGGCAGCAGGTGGAAGCTGGTGATCTCGTCGCTCTCGCGCACCTTGTCGATCACGCGGAAGTCCCGGGCGCCGCGCCAGCCGCCGGGCGCTGCGGCCAGCGTGTCGTACTGCTGCGCCTCGGCGCCGATCAGCAGGTCGGCCAGCTGCTGGTAGGCGGCGGCCCAGGCGGCGATCACCCCGTCGGTGGCCACGTCGGCACCCAGCACCTCGCGGATGGCGCGCAGCAGGCAGCCGCCCACGATGGGGTAGTGCTCGGGCAGCACCTGCAACGCCACATGTTTGTTGACGATCTGCGCCGCCAGCGGGCCCAGCGCCTCCAGCCGGTCGATGTTCTTCGCATAGGCCAGCACACCGTTGGCCAGTGCGCGCGGCTGGGCACCGCTGGCCTGGTGGGCAGCGTTGAACAGGGGGCGGACCTCGGGGTGCTCGGCCAGCATCAGCCGGTAGAAGTGGGTGGTCAAGGCTTGGCCGCCGGTTTCAAGCAGCGGCACGGTGGCGCGGACGATCGCGCGTTGGGCTTCGGTGAGCATGGGGTTCTCCGTGAGGGACGAATCCCCCATCGCAATCGCCGAGCCAGGGGCCAGCGCATGATGAATCAAGCACTTGCAGCGGGATGCAGTCGAACTGACCGCGCGACAATCGCGTCAATCGGACAAGAAGAGGTCGAAATGACGCCTTCCCAGTGGCTGGATGCCATCGTGCCCCTGGTGGCCGACCTGTCGCGTGACCTGCCCGAGTCCGAGCGCTTTCGCCGGCTGCTGCAGGGCCTGCGCAGCGTGCTGCCCTGCGACGCCGCGGCCCTGCTGCGGCTGGAAGGCGAGGTGCTGCGGCCCATGGCCACCGATGGACTGAGCGCTGACACGCTGGGCCGGCGCTTTCGCGTGGCCGACCACCCGCGCCTTCGCGAGCTGCTGGAAGCGCCCGGCCCGCTGCGCTTTGCGGCCGAGTGCGACCTGCCCGACCCCTACGATGGCCTGGTGGACGGCGTGCAGGGCCACCTGCCGGTGCACGACTGTCTGGGCTGTGCGCTGCACCTGGCCGACGGCAACGGCCGGCCCTGGGGCCTGTTGACGCTGGATGCGCTGCAGCCGCAGCGCTTCGATCAGGTGGACCTGAAGCTGCTGGACACGCTGGCGGCCCTGGCCGCCGCCACCGTGGCCGCGGCCGAGCGCATCGGCCAGCTCACCACCAGCGTGGAGCGCTACCGGCTGGCCGCCCAGCCGGCCGGCCAGCGCCTGATCGGCCAGAGCGCTGCCCACCGTGCGCTGCTCAAGGAAATCGCGCTGGTGGGCGCCAGCGACCTGTGCGTGCTGATCCAGGGCGAAACCGGCGTGGGCAAGGAACTGGTGGCCCAGGCGCTGCATGCCGCCTCGCCGCGCGCGGCGCAGCCCATGGTCAGCATCAACTGCGCGGCGCTGCCTGACACGCTGGTGGAAAGCGAGCTCTTCGGCCACGTGAAGGGTGCCTTCACCGGCGCCACCACCGACCGCGCCGGCAAGTTCGAGCTCGCCCATGGCGGCACGCTGTTCCTGGATGAAGTGGGCGAACTGGCCAAGCCGGTGCAGGCCAAGCTGCTGCGGGTGCTGCAAAGCGGCCAGCTGCAACGCCTGGGCTCCGACCGCGAGCGCCATGTGGACGTGCGCGTGATCGCGGCCAGCAACCGCCACCTGGCGCAGGAAGTGAAGGCCGGCCGCATGCGTGCCGACTTCTACCACCGGCTCAGCGTGTACCCGTTGCAGGTGCCGCCGCTGCGTGAGCGGGGCCGCGACGTGCTGCTGATCTGCGGCCACTTCCTGGAACAGAACCGCGCCCGCCTGGG
>NZ_CAXFDV010000369.1:0-3175 GCF_964001545.1 uncultured Aquincola sp. | reverse complement strand
CGAGCCCATCCGCGCGGCCGAAGCCTCGCTGGGCCGGCTGCGCGAGGCGCTGTCGCTCACCTGCTTCGTGGCGGTGCTGGGCAACAAGGGCGCCACCATCGTGCGCTTCGAAGAGCCCTGGCTGCCCATCTCGGTCAACGCCCGTGTGGGGTCCGTGCTGCCGCTGCTGTGGTCGGCCACCGGCCGCGTGCTGCTGGCCTGGCAGCGAGACGACGCCCGCCTGCGTGCGATGGCCGAGCAGGAATTGGCCGAGGCACCGGCCGAGCTGCGTGCCCAGCTGGATGCGGCCGACCCGATCGGCCGGCTGACCGACAGCGTGCTGGCCGCCGGGTGTGCCGTGGTCAAGGACACCAACCTGCGCGGCATCAGCGCGGTGAGCGCGCCGGTGTTCGACCATGCGGGCCGCGTGTGCGCGGCGCTGACGGTGCTGGGGCCGACGGGCGGCTTCGATGCGTCGGCGCGGGGCGCCGCGGCGCGGGCGGTGCGGGATGAGGCGCGGGCGGTGAGTGCGGCGATGGGCTGCACAAGGGGCACCGCAACCTGAGCTGCGGTGTGCTCAGCCGATGTCCAGCACGTGACGCAGGCGGCCGTCAGGCACGGACCAGGCCTCGCCATTCACTTCGACGGTGGCCGTCTTGGGATTGCAGCGTTGGATGGTGCCGATGTGCACCTGCAGGTGGCGGTCGGTGAAGGAGACCCTCTCCCCGCGAAGGAAGTCGGCCCGTGTAGGACGCACAGGCGCCGCAGGCTGTGGCGCAGCAGGCTCGGCGGCGGGAGCGGTGCCCGGGGGCGGCTCCACGGCTGCGTAGGGGAGTTTCCACAAGGCCCGGTCGTCGTCACACTGCACGGTGAGGTGCACATCCCGCAAGTCTGCGACGCGACCCGTGCGCATGCTGTCGCGCTTGGTGTCGTAGAAGCGCACGCTTTGACCCAGGTGCAGACGCCTGCGGATGTCCACGATGCGGCGTGGGTCCGTCATCAGCCGTTCCAGCACAGCGGCCAGCTGATACAGCTCCAGGGTGGAGGCTCGGTTCATGGCCTCGATCAGACCTGCATCCTGCATGGGCGGCGGCCGGTTCGTCATCGATGTGCTTGGCGCAAGGGCGTGAAGGGGGTTGTGCTCAAAAGAAGGGATCGAAGTCCAGATCGAAGGCTTCTTCTTCTTCCCTCTGTCGGCGCACCTTCTTCAGCCAGCGCTTGGTGGCAGGCGCGTCGTCGAGCCTGCCGATGTCGCGCTTGACCTCTGCCAGCTCAGCGCGCAGACGCTGGGTTTCTCGCGCCGCCTGCTCACCCAGCTTCGTGGGCTTGAGACCCCAGCCGGGCTCCAGCCGGAAATCGATGCGAAACCCCAGCTCCACACGGTTGATCTCTGCCTTGAGTTCAGCCAGCTGCTCGGCCAGGACCTTGTTGTAGTGCTTGACCCGCTTGGCGTCGGCTGCGCCCAACTGCGCGGCGTCCACCTGCTCGATCTGCAGCTGCAGTTGCAGCAGCGTCAGCAGGTCGTTCTTCTCATAGGCCTGGTTGACTTGCTGCATCAGTGCCGTCTTGTGGGCACGCTGCTGGTCGTCGCTCTCGCGGTCGGGGTGCAGTGCGCTCGCCAACTTGCGATAGATCTCGCGCACCGATTGCGTGGCCTGCTGAGCCTCCGCCTCACGCCGCTGCTCGGCTGCGCTCTTGCGGCGGCGCGGTGCCGCGGCCTCACGTTCGGCCTGCTCGGCCTGTGCGGCCTGCATGCGCTGTTGCATGCGCTGCAGCAGATCCTCCTCGCTGGCGATGCCTTCGTCGTCACCCAGATCCAGCCCGGTCGCCCACTCGGCCATCTCCTTGATCGCCTGCAGTCCCTCGGTGCGATCGGTGTCGAAGTCCACGTCCGAGTGCTTGTCGAACAGGGCCTTGAGCGCCTTGTCCCCGTCGTCGGCACTGAGCAGCTCACCGGCAGCATCGCACAGCAGCTCGGTCAGCGTCTCGCGTTCGGCACGTGTCCAGCCCTTGCGGGCCAGCGCCGCATCCAGCGCAAAAGCCCAGTCCCGCCGAAGAGCCTGAAGTTCATCGAGCAGCGGCACATGGCTTTGCGCATGCCGCTGACCGTACAGCAGGATGGCTTCCTGCCAGTCCGCCAAGGTCTTGCGGGCCTGGTCGATCTGACGAAGCAAGGTGTTGAACCGTTTTTGCTCGGGCCTCAATGGCCGCGCGGCATCGGCCGAAGCGATCTGAAGGGCGGTGGCGTCAGTCATGGCAACAGATCCGGTCGCAAGCAGCGGATTGTCTGCCAGACCGTACCGCCGGCGGGCAAGGTCTGGCTTTGCTCAGCGCATCAGCGGAAAGCGCCGGTCGTCCACGTCGCAGGCCGGGTCGGGACCGAAGCTGGTGTCTTCCACCACGCCGGCGGGCGTGATGCCGACGTGGAAGAGCTGGCAGAAAGGCGTGTCGTAGCGGTAGCTCCACACCGTCTGGTCGTGGTAGCGCACGCCCCAGATGCGCGCCGGGCGGCCCAGGGTCTGGCGCAACTGGTCCACCGTCATGCCGGCCTGCACGGTGGCAAAGCGGGTTTCGGTCAGCACCTGCTGGCTGCCGATGAGCCGGCCCTGCGCATCGAAGTCCAGCATGTAGGTGTGCTTGCCATACGGCCCGCGCGCGTATTCCAGCCGCCGACCGCCACCGGGCTGCGGAAACTCGCCGGTGGGCTGGCCCATCTGCTGCACCGCCGCCTCGATCGAATCCCCCGGCTTGAGCGCGCTGGGCGCATAGCCCGTGGCGCAAGCCGCGGCCAGCACCAACGCGCCCACGGCAGGCAACAGCGCGGCCCGGTGCCACCAGGGCGATCGGGGAGCGGCGACGGCGGGGGCCGGGCGGGGGAACATGCAGCTTCTCCTGTGCTTGGCAATTCGACACACCGCGGCAACCAACGTTCCCGCGGTGCCTGTCGCCCACCTGTCGCGGCGGGGCCGACCAGCTACCAGCGCATCACGCAACGGTCGCCGCTGGCCTGGCGCTGCACCGTGACCGCGCACAAGCCAGGCACGGCCGGCGCCAGCTCGCGGCGCAGGTAGGCGCACAGGTTTTCCAGCGTGGCGGGGCCCAGGCCGGGCACGTCGTCCAGGAAGTGATGGTCCAGTTGCGCCCGCACGCGGTTGATCTCGGCGCGCAGCAGGCCCAGGTCCATCACCATGCCGGT
>NZ_CAXFDV010000368.1:0-5750 GCF_964001545.1 uncultured Aquincola sp. | reverse complement strand
CGCGGGTCCACCACCACGTCCAGCAGGCCGCCCTGGCCGCCGGCGTCCACCTTGGGCAGGCCGGCCAGCGGCTTGCCCACCGTGCCGTCGGCCGCCACGATGCGCAGCCGCCCGGCCTTTTCGGTGACCAGCATGCGGCCATCGGGCAGGAAGGCCAGCGCCCAGGGGTTCTGCAGCCCGCGGGCCACGGTGACGGTGCGGGGTTCGGCACCATGGGCCGACAGCAGGGCCAGCGACAGCGCGCAGCCGGCGGCCAGGGCAAGCAGGGATCGTTTCATGGCCTGATGGACCCGCGGCGGGTCCGCCGGTTCCGTGGCTGCTTGCTATACAACAGCCTCGACCATCATCTGTACGCGCTGCTGGCCCTGGTACTCGTCCAGGCAGATGCGGTAGGCCAGCCGAGCGCGGGGCGGCAGCGGCTCCACGCGGCCGAACCAGATGGCGTCGCGCAGCTGGCCGCCCAGGCGCAGCCGCAGCTTCAGGTGCTTTTCGCCCACCAGGCGCTGGGCCACCACGTCCACCTCGTCGCAGAAGGTGGGCGCCTCGAAGGACTGGCCCCACACCTGGCCGTCCAGCACCTGCACCGTCTCGGCGTTGTAGTACTCCACCGGCAGCGCGCCGTCGGTGCGCAGCCGGCGTTGCAGCGTGTCGGCGTCCAGCCATTCACGGGCCACCTGTTGCAGCGCCTCGGCAAAGGTGGCAAAGCCGCTCTCGTCCAGCGTGCAGCCGGCGGCCATCGCATGGCCGCCGAACTTCTTGAGCACGCCGGGGTGGCGCTTGCTCACCAGGTCCAGCGCATCGCGCAGGTGAAAGCCTGGAATGCTGCGGCCCGATCCCTTGAGCAGCCCGTCCTGCCCACGCGCGAACACGAAGGTGGGCCGGTGCAGCCGGTCTTTCAGGCGGCCGGCCACGATGCCCACCACGCCTTCGTGGAACTCGTCGTCGAAGATCGCCAGCGCGGGCGGTGCCTCGCCATCCGGCATCAGCCGGTCGAGCAGGGCTTCGGCCTGGTCGCGCATGCCGCTTTCCACGGTGCGCCGTTCGCGGTTGATGGCGTCCAGCTGCGCGGCCAGCTCGGTGGCGCGGGCGCTGTCGTCGGTGGTCAGGCATTCGATGCCCAGCGTCATGTCGGCCAGCCGGCCGGCGGCGTTGATGCGCGGGCCCAGCGCAAAGCCGAAGTCGAAGGCGCTGGCCCGGCTGGCATGCCGGCCGGCCGCACTGAACAGCGCCGCCACGCCCGGCTGCATGCGCCCGGCGCGGATGCGCTTGAGCCCCTGGGCCACCAGCCGGCGGTTGTTGGCGTCCAGCTTCACCACGTCGGCCACGGTGCCCAGCGCCACCAGGTCGAGCAGGGCGTCCAGCTTGGGCTGGCTGGTGGCGTCGAACACGCCACGTGCACGCAGCTCGGCCCGCAGCGCCAGCAGCACATAGAACATCACGCCCACACCGGCCAGCGACTTGCTCTCGAAGCTGCAGGCCGGCTGGTTGGGGTTCACGATCACGTCGGCCTCGGGCAGCACCACCTGGGTGCCCACCAGCGCGGGCAAATGGTGGTCGGTCACCAGCACCTGCAGGCCCAGCGCGCGGGCGTGGGCCACGCCTTCCAGGCTGGCGATGCCGTTGTCCACCGTCACCAGCAGGTCGGGCTGCTGCTGCATCGCCAGGTCGACGATGGTGGGCGTGAGGCCGTAGCCGTGCAGCGCCCGGTCGGGCACCACGTAGCGCAGCGTGCCGGGCCGGGCCCCCAGCATGGCCAGGCCGCGCAGGGCCACGGCGCAGGCGGTGGCGCCGTCGCAGTCGTAGTCGGCCACGATGCAGATGCGGCCGCCGCGGGCCAGGGTGTCGGCCAGCAGCACCGCGGCTTCATGCGTGCCCAGCAGCTGGGCGGGCGGCAGCAACCGGCCCAGGCCGTCGTCCAGGTCGTCGGGTGTGCGCACGCCGCGGGCGGCGAACAGCCGGGCCAGCAGCGGGTGCACGCCGGCCTGCTCCAGCGCAAAGGCCACCCGCGGCGGCACGTCGCGGGCTTCGAGCAGGATGTTGGCGGTGCTCACAGGGTCTCCAGCAGGGGCGCCACGGGGCGGCGCGAAGGGCGCAGCCGCTGCCACAGCGTGGGCTTGGCATGGGTGTAGGTGATGGCGCTGGCTTCGCCACACAAGGTGAGGCGCGCGCCCGGCTGGTCGGCCAGCGCGGCGATCGGTCCGGCGTCCAGCGCCTGCCAGGCCTGCAGCCAGGCGCCCCAGTCTTCGGCCAGTGCAGGCGCGGTCAGGCGTTGGTCCAGCTGGGGTGCGGCGGCTTCGTCGGCCGGTTGCCAGGCGCCGCTGGCGCTGACCCAGAACGAATTGACCGGCAGCAGGCCCTGCGCCTCACGCGCCTCGTTCAGCGGGTGGTTGTGCAGCAGCATCTGCACTTCGTTCTGCAGCCGGCGCCACAGCCGCGCCGGGCCCTGGCCGGCGGCCCGCGGCAGCCACAGGTCGATGCCGCGGTGGGTCACGCGGTCGAGCGAGGCGGTAGGCAGCTGGGCCAACGAGTGGTGGCGGGCCGCCCAGCGGTCGGCGCCCTGCCAAAGCAGGTGGATGCTTTCGCCCTCGAACAGCGGCCGCATGGCGTCGAAGGCCGCGCGCGAGCCGGCTTCGTCCAGCTGCATGGCGGCGGGCGGCAGCAGGGTCACGCTGTCGCTGCCCACGGCCCAGTGCGCGGGCGTGATCCAGCCCCAGCCGGTGGCGGCCTCACCGGCGGGCGGCGTGCCCATCTCGCGCGCGGCCCAGGGCAGCAGGCCGTCGGTGGCGGGCCAGCCCAGCGCGCGCGCCAGCACGCGCTCATGCGGCGGCGACAAGGTGGTCTCGTCGCCGCTGTCGCGGTCGGTCTCGGCCCAGCGGGCCAGCAGGGTTTCCAGGTGGGGCAGCTGCAGTTGGCTCAGCGCATGGCGGCCGATGTCGGACCCGGGCGCCGCATGGGGAATCAGCAGGTGCATGGCGCGATTATCCCGGCTGGCGCCGCCCTACAAACGGGCAACCCTGCTGGGCTACCATGCGCGCCGCATGACAAGACCCTCGAGCTCCTGGCCCTACGAGTTGCAGATCGGCTGGCGCTACACGCGTGCGGGCCGGGCAGGGCGCCGCAACGGCTTCATCTCCTTCATCTCCGGCGTGTCGATGCTCGGCATCGCGCTGGGCGTGGCGGCGCTCATCATCGTGCTGTCGGTGATGAACGGCTTCCAGAAGGAGGTGCGCGACCGCATGCTCAGCGTGATCCCGCACGTCGACCTGTTCGATGCGCAGGGCGCGCCGCTGCCCGACTGGCAGGCCACCGCCGCCAAGGTCAGGCAGCTGCAGCCCGAGGTGATCGGCGCCGCGCCCTTCGTGGCGCAGCAGGCGCTGGTGGCCCGTGGCGACGACATGCGCGGCGTGCTGGTGCGCGGCATCTCGCCGGCCGACGAGGCGCAGGTGACGCCGCTGGCCGCCAGTGCGCAGGGCCAGGTGTTCAGCCTGCTCAAGCCCGGGCAGTGGAACATCGTGCTGGGCGCCGAGCTGGCGCGGCAGCTGGGCGTGGTGCCCGGCTCGCAGGTGACGCTGGTGGCGCCCAATGGCCAGGTCACGCCGGCCGGCGTGGTGCCGCGGCTCAAGCAGTTCACGGTGGCGGGCACCTTCGAATCGGGTCACTACGAATACGACAGCTCGCTGGTGATGGTGCACCTGGACGACGCTTCGGTGCTGTTCCGCACCGGCGGCCCCACCGGCCTGCAACTCAAGCTGCGTGACCTGAACGAGGCCCGCAGCGTGGCCGCCGCGCTGGGCACCGGCCTGGGCCCCGAGGTGGTGGTGCGTGACTGGACCCGCACCAACCGCAACTGGTACGACGCGGTGCAGCTGGAAAAACGGATGATGTTCATCATCCTCACGCTCATCGTCGCGGTGGCGGCCTTCAACCTGGTGTCCACGCTGGTAATGACGGTGACCGACAAGCGGGCCGACATCGCCATCCTGCGCACGCTGGGCGCCAGCCCGCGCAGCATCATGGGCATTTTCATGGTGCAGGGCGCGGCTTCGGGCATCGTCGGCACCGTGGCCGGCGTGCTCATCGGGCTGCTGGTGGCCTTCAACATCGACACCATCGTGCCGGCCATCGAGCGGCTGCTGAACACCAGCTTCCTGCCGGCCAGCGTGTACGTGATCAGCCGCATGCCCAGCGATCCGCAGTGGAACGACATCGCGCCCATCGGCGTGATCTCGCTGGTGCTGGCCTTCGTGGCGACGATCTATCCGAGCTGGCGTGCCAGCCGCATCAATCCGGCGGAGGCCTTGCGTTATGAGTAGCAAGGCCATCCTCCGCAGCACCGGCCTGCGCAAGCGCTTCCACGAGGGTCAGATTGACGTCGAGGTGCTCAAGGGCATCGACCTGGCCGTGAACGCCGGCGAGACGCTGGCCATCGTCGGCGCCTCGGGCTCGGGCAAGAGCACGCTGCTGCACCTGCTGGGCGGGCTGGACGCACCCAGCGCCGGCCAGGTCGAGCTGATGGGCCGCAACTTCGCCGGCATGAGCGCGGCCGAGCAGGGCCGCTGGCGCAACCAGCACCTGGGCTTCGTCTACCAGTTCCACCACCTGCTGCCCGAGTTCACCGCGCTGGACAACGTGGCCATGCCGCTGCGCATCCGCCGCCTCAGCGTGCCCGAGGCGCAGGAGCGTGCGCGCGAAGCCCTGGGCCGTGTGGGCCTGGCCGGGCGCGTCAGCCACCGGCCATCGGAGCTGTCAGGCGGTGAGCGCCAGCGCGTGGCCATCGCCCGTGCGCTGGTCACCGGCCCGGCCTGTGTGCTGGCCGACGAGCCCACCGGCAACCTCGACCGTGAGACCGCGCAGGTGGTGTTCGCCGAGATGCTGGCCATGGCGCGCGAGCGTGGCACCGCCTTCGTGCTGGTGTCGCACGACGAAACCCTGGCCTCGCGCTGCGATCGCATGCTGCGCATGCGCAGCGGCGTGCTCAGCCAGGACTGACTCGTATCCCGCCGCAAACGCGGCGATGTCCTACACGCAGACGCGGCGCACTCGGACAGTCTGCACCCCACCTCGCCTGGACGATGAAGGGCCGGCCCCGGCACGTCCGTGGGTCGTCTCGGCCATCGCTGCCCATAACCACGACAACGAGGAGAGTGCATGACCGATTCGCTGTGGTCCTGGTTGATCACTGCCCCGTGGGCCTTGCGCCCCGACACCCTGCTGGGTGCCAGCTTGCTGATGGTGGCCGCCGCCCTGCTGGGCGAAGTGGCCTGGCGGCGTTTGCGCTGGCCGCGCCTGACGGGTTATGCGGCCGTGGGCACCGTGCTGGCGCTGGCCGGCCTGGGCGCCGATGGCAACGAAGCTGCGTTGCGCCTGGCGGTGGACGTGGCGCTGGCACTGCTGCTGTTCGAAGCCGGCGCGCGCCTGAACCTGCGCTGGCTGGCCCGCAACCCGTGGCTGCTGGCCACCAGCCTGTTCGAAGCGGCGCTGGCCGGCATCGCGGTGCTGGTCGCGGCGCGGCTGATGGGGGTGCCGCCGACCGTGGCCGGCCCGCTGGCCATCATCGCGATGGGCGTGTCGCCCGCGGTCATCCAGCGCGTGGTGGGTGAATGCAATGCCGCCGGCCAGGTGACCGAACGTCTGATGGCCTTGTCGGCGCTGAACACGCTGTATGCGGTGCTGGCGCTCAAGCTGCTGAGTGCCGGCCTGCTGCTCAGCGACCCCGGCACCTGGCTGAGTGCGCTGCCCGAGGTCATCGT
>NZ_CAXFDV010000367.1:0-7578 GCF_964001545.1 uncultured Aquincola sp. | reverse complement strand
TAGCTCACGCCGAAGAAGTACGGGCTGCACTGGGCGCCGGCCAGCTGGCTGGGGCCGGCATTGGGCGTGAGGTAGGGCACCTTGGCCACGGCCAGCAGCGGCGCCACGGCCAGCGCCACGTTGCTGGCCACCGGGCCGGTGAACAGGTTCACCTTGTCCTGCTGCAGGAAGCGCTCGACCACCTGGCGCGCCTGCTGCGGATTGCCGGCGGTGTCGGCCACCAGCAGCTCAGCCGGTTGGCCGCCGAGCTTGCCGCCCAGCAGCTTGAGGCCCAGCTGCAGGCCGTCGCGCACTTCGGCGCCGGGACCGGCAAACGGCCCCGACAGGTCGAGCGCGGCGCCCACCTTGAGGGTCTGGGCGGAGACACCGGCCGCGCCGAGGGCCAGCGCGGCGGCGGCGACGCGAAGAAGAGCTTGAGGACGCATGGTGGGCAACTCCGGAGGGATGGAAGGTCAGAGGCGGTTGAGGGGACGATCGGGGTCGGCGAGTGCGGCCGGGTCCACCGGCTGGCCGGATTCGATGAGGCGGCGCGCCAGCCGCATGTCGCGCGCGGCATTGGCACCCAGGGCCGCAATCACCCGGCCTTCGTGCAGGTGGAAAAGCAGGAAATGGTCCTCCTCGGGCCGGCCACGCATCACCGCGTGGCAGCCTGGGCGGTAGACGCCGTACACCTGCAGGTTGACGCCGAACTGGTCGGACCAGAACCAGGGCAGCGGCGGCGCTTCGGCCGGCTGGCCCAGCATCGCGCGGGCCACCGCAATGCCCTGGTGCTGCGCGTTCTGCCACGACTCCATCCGCACCGCGTCGCCGGCCCAGGGGTTGGGCGCGCGGGCCACGTCGCCGGCGGCGTAGATGTCGGCATCGCTGCTGCGGCCTTGTGCATCCACGCACACGCCGTCGGCACAGGTGAGGCCGGCTTCGCGGGCCAGTTCGTCGTTGGGCACCAGGCCCACGCCCACCACCACGGTGTCGCCGGCCAGTTCGCTGCCGTCCTGCAGCCGCACCGTGACGCCGACTTCGGCTTCGGTGATGGCTTCGACCTGGCTGCCCAGCAGCACGCGCACGCCATGGCGCGCATGCAGCGCGCGCAGCAACGCCGAGGCTTCGGCGGGCACGCTGCGTTCACACAGGCGCGGCCGGGCTTCGATCACCGTCACCGCCAGGCCTTGCGCATGGGCGGTGGCCGCCACTTCCAGGCCGATCCAGCCGCCACCGATGACCAGCAGCCGGCCACCGGGCTGCAGCGCGGCGCCCAGGCGCGCCGCATCTTCCAGCGTGCGCAGCGTGTGCACCTGCGGCAGGTCCATGCCGGGCACCGGCAGCCGCCGCGGCCGGCCGCCGGTGGCCAGCAGCAGCCGGTCGTAGGGCAGCGCGCTGCCGCCCTCCAGGTGCAGCGTGTGGCTGTCGCGGTCGATGCGCAGTGCACGTGCACCGGCCCGCCAATCGAGGTTCAGGCCAGCCCAGGTGTCGGCCGGAAAGAGGTGCGTGCTGGCAGGCTGTGCCGTGCCGGCCAGCACCGCCTTGGACAGCGGCGGGCGCTCATACGGCGGGTGCGGCTCTTCGCCCACCAGCGTGATAGCACCATCGAAGCCTTCGCTGCGCAGCGTGTGCGCCGCCCAGCCGCCGGCCTGCCCGCCGCCCACGATGACGACGCGCTTCATGGCGCCTGCACTTCCAGTCGATCGCCCTGCACGCGGGTCTTGTAGATGCGCACCGGCGTCACGCACGGTGCCTTGCGGGCGGCACCGGTGCGCAGGTCGAACAGGCCCTGGTGCAGCGGGCATTCGATGCAGCCGTCTTCCACGAAACCTTCGGACAGCCGGGCCACTTCATGGGTGCAGATGTCGTGCACGGCCAGGAACTCGTCGCCCAGGCGCACCACGGCCACGGGCTCGCCGGCCACCATCACCGCACGCGGTTCTTCTTCGATGAACTGGGCGGTTTCGCCCACGTCCTGCCATTGGCTCATGGTGGGCTCCTTCAGATGGGCGTGGCCAGCAGGGTGTACACGCGCGAGGTGTCGTACACCGCATGCTTGCGGCGGTAGCGCCATTGGCCATCGACCTTGACCACGGTGTCGCGGTAGCAGCCGGCCTGGTAGACCACCGAATCACCGGCCAGGCCGGTGTTGACGACGATGTAGCTGGAGGTGGTCTCCACCACGTCGCCGTCGACCTTCTCGATCGTCAGGCCGCTGACCGCATGGCGGTAGGTGTGCGCCTCGTAGATGTTGGCGTGCCGCGTGGCCACCACGCGGTCGCGCATCATGGCCCGGTTGCGGCAGAAGACGATGGGCGCCGGCAGGCCGCGGTCGTCGTTCTCCTTGCTGATGATCTTGTACTCGGCGTCTTCGGTGAACAGCTCGGGCCACTGCTCCAGCAGGCCGCTGTCCAGCAGGTGCACGTAGCGCTGCTGGAGGGCATTGAGCTCCAGCCACAGGATGAGTTGCTGGTCCATGTTCAGTACCCCATGGCCTTCTGATAGCCGGCCCAGAAGCGACGGATCAGGCTTTCGGTGATGTTGGTGCGCGTTTCGTCGGGGGCGTCCAGACCCATGCCCATGAAGGACACCTTGTCGCCATCACGCACGGTGCCGCGCTGCACCAGTTCGGTGGCCTCGGTGTCTTCCATGCTGATGTAGCCGGCCGGCCCCACCAGGTTGGCCTGCAGCAGCCGCATCTCGCGCAGCTCGGGCGTGTCGTCTTCGTAGCCGAAGAAATGGAATACCAGCTCGAAGTTGCCCGGCCCCTTGGGCAGCAGCTGCCGCGCCACCAGCGTGTTGTGGATCTGCTGGATCACCAGCTGCGGAAAGATCGGCTGGATGTGGTTGGTGCAGTCTTCTTCGAACTCCTTGATCTGCCCCAGCAGGTAGCCGTCTTCCAGGCTGAAGCCTTCCTGCATCGAGCGGATGTCCTGCTGCTTGTAGGCCGCCGCGGTGTCCGACTCCACCGGCGGCTTGGTCACCGTGATCAGGCTGTGCAGGCCGTGCTTGGCATCGGGCAGCGAGCGCGCCTGCATGCCCACGCGGAAGATGTTGAAGGTGGTGTGGAACAGGTGCAGCAGGCTGGCGTGGTAGGGGTCCTTCACGTTCTCGAAGTACAGCTTCCAGTTGCTCTTGCTGTACTGCCGCGTGCAGCCCAGGTACACCGTGGGCTTGTGGAACACACGGTCCACCCAGGGCTTCATCTCGGGGCCCAGGTAGTCTTCGATCGGCGGCGCCTCGTCGCTGAAGGTGGCGAAGATCAGGCCCTTGTAGTTCACGGCGCGCAGCTTCTGCAGGCCGTGGTCTTCGGGCTTGAAGGCCTTGGTCATGCCGGCCAGCGTGCCGTTGTCGGTGCGGATGCCGCGGCGGAACGGCAGGCCCTGCAGGTCGCCTTCGCAGTTGTAGGCCCACTGGTGGTACACGCAGGTGTGGCTGGCCGCGTTGCCGTGTTTTTCGCGGCACACCATCGCACCGCGGTGGGCGCAGCGGTTCACCCAGCAGGCAAAGCCGTTGGCCGTGCGCGTGACCACCACCGGCGTATCGCCCACGAAGGTGCTCTTGAAGTCGTGCACGTTGGGCAGCTCAGCGGCCAGCGCGACGAAGCTCCAGTACGGGCCGCGGTAGAGGCGCTCCTGCTCGCGGTCGTACACCGCCTGTGAACTGAACACCGCATAAGGCACGGAAGACCCGTCTGCCTGCGGGAAGGAGATGGACCGCTCGCTGGGCGCGCGTTCCTGGATCGGCGTGTCCGCCATGGGCTTCACCTCTTGCGTGACTTGACGCTGTTCAGTGTCGAGACCCGGGAATGCCACAGCTATCCAGCTTTGGCAGACTTCGCGCACAGTCGGTCCAGTTCTTGCGAAATTGGCTCACCGTCACCCGACCGCGCACCACAAATGCCCCTGACCCTCAGCAGCAAGGCGCTCTCGCCTCTCACCGCGCAGTGCCTGTTCCGGTCGGACGAACGGGTGGCCGTGCACGACCACGTGGCCCGCGAACTGGCCGACCATGCCCTGCGCTGGCGCCGCGGCGCGCCCGACGCGGTGATGCACAAGGGCCGCACCGAGCACCTGCACGTCTACATGCTCAAGTACGGCGCCGAGGTGGAGGTCACGCCCCATCCCTTCGACGACTTCTGCCTGGTGCACACCTCGCTGGTGGGCGGGCTCGAGGTCGAGACCGAAGGCCAGCGCCTCTACATCGCCGAAGGTCGTTCGGCCGTGCTGCCGGCACGCCGCGGCGTGCGGCTGCACTGGCAGCCGGGCACCGCGCAACTCATCGTGCGCGTGCCGCACAACCTGCTGCGCGAAGTCACCGGCATGCAGCCCGACCAGCCGGTGGACATCGGCCCCGGCCATGTGCTGCCGCGCGAGCACACCGCGCTGTGGGACCTGCACACCGAGGCCCTGCTGGGCGCGATGTCACTCACCGCCGATACGCCGATGCGCGCGGCCTGGCTCACCCACTTCGAGCGCAGCGTGGCCATGTTCGTGGCGGCGCAGGCGCGCACCGCGGGCAGCGCGCCTGCGGCCGAGCCGCCAGCAGCCGAGCGTGGCACCGCCCCCGGCGGCAGCCGCCAGTCGCAGCGCATCGAAGCGGTGATGCACTACATCGACACCCACCTGGGTGCGCCCATCAGCCTGGAAGACCTGGCCCGTGCCGGCAACATGAGCGTGCGCACGCTGCATGAGCTGTGCGCGCAGGTGCACAACCTGTCGCCCATGGCCTGGGTGCGTGAACGCCGGCTGCAGGCCGCACGCAGCCACCTGGCGCTGCATCCGCAGGCCACCGTCACGGAGACGGCGCTGCGCTTCGGCTTTGCGCATGCGGGCCGCTTCGCCAGCTACTACAAGGCCCGCTTCGGCGAGGTGCCGAGCCAGACGCAGGCGCGTGCGGGGCATTGAGCGGGCCGTGGGGCCGCGCCTTCAACGTGGCATGAAGGCCGCGACGTTTTTCGCCTGGATCTGCCGCACGATCTCGTCGGCCATCGATTGCGCGCGGGCCAGCAAGGCGGTGGCCCTGGCCATCTTTTGCGCATGCGTGAGCTGCGGGTCACGGTCCAGGTCGTCGTAGATCATCAGCGCCACCAGCTCCTGGCGGTTGGTGGCGGCGCAGTACATCGGGTTCTGCGCACACTTCAGGGCCAGTTCAGCGTCGTCCGCGCTGTTGCACACGGCACCAAAGGCGCACTCCACCAGCAACGGGCTGTTGGACAGGGCCACGCCGGCATCGTCGCCGCCCTGCAGCGGGTAACGCTCGCCGTTGAACCACACCGCGGCGGGCTGATCGTTCTCGGGCCTGCTGACGGGCAGCAGGACGCGCGCATACGCGGGGTCGAAGCGGTTCAAGGCGTCTGCCAGCGCTGCTTCACGGTCGCGCCGCTGAAACACCAGGTCGTTCAACACGTTCAACAAGGGGTCGGGCTGGCCGGGCTTCGTGTAGTGGGCCACCGCAAAGTCGGCGTCCTTCTCCGGCCCCACCGCCGGACCGCACCAGGCCTCCAGCCGCTCCACCGCCGCCTGGTGTCGCCCATAGAGCGGGTGGTTCACGTCGATGGCGGGCAGCATGGCGTGAAGGTCCTTCGCCTCCTGCGCCGTGCCACACAAGGTGCCGATCCGCTGCGCCAGCACCAGCCCGCCCACTGCCGGCCGCGCCTGCGCCTCGTTCAACAGCGCACGCAGGTTGGTCGACAGCCGCAGGCGGGCGAGCCACTCGCTGCGCTGGCGCAGGCCGGGGTCCAGCGGTGCGGCCGCGGGCGGCACTGCAGGCGCGGGCTCGGAGGCAGCGGCGATCGGCTCGAACACCGGCGTCTGCGCGGCGGGCGGCCAGATGCCCGTGTCCACCGGGCCAGGGCTGCGCACGACCAGCGGCGGGCGGGGCGCTGGCGGTCGCGTCAGCAGCCAGGCAACCCCGCATGCGCTCAGCAGCAAGGCAAGCCACACCCATCTCTTCCGCCGGCTCGACACCATCGACCCCTCCCTGGACTGGCGCATTGCAGGCGACCTGGCCGGGCGCGGTCAATCGTCCACGCCCGGCGCTCGCCGAGCGCTCCCATGCCGTTGTCGCCTGACTGACGCGGGCCTGAGCCGACCATGCGGAGCGCAGGCGCAGCGGCTGGCCGATGCCTGGTGCCTCAGTCGCTGGCGTACTGGCCTTTGATGGCCATGTCCGTTTGCCGGCTCCAACGCCACAATCAGATCAACTGAGCACCCTTATTAAGGCAAGAGGCGGCACGCTCCCCGAGACCTTGATCTCGATCGACACTGCAAAACCCGACAAGTAGGTTGGTTGCAATGCAGCCACAGATAGTCCTTTCGGGTGACCCTGCGACAAAGACTTCGACCTGTTGAGCAGCTCCATCACGCTCTTCCTCGTTCTTGCAACGGCGAAGAACTCTCATCCAGAGCGAAAAGTCGCAGCTCCTGGAAGGCGGGGGCATCGTCGGGTCAAGTGCTCGGATGATCACTTGCGTTCGACATCGGCGGTCACCGGCGGCTTGAACCAGTCCGGTGGAACGAAAGGTTCAGCCTAGCCAGCGCTCTATGGGAGCCTGCAAGTCAAGCCTGAGTTAGGGCCACCTGGGACACCCAAAGCAGACTCGATAGTGACGAAGTCATTCTTGCGCAAAGCCTCCAAGAGGACGACGACCGGAACGGAAGTGCCGATCTTGGCTTCCGATTCGGGCCGAGGTTGAGCCACAGCCTTGCCGCGATAGACGACAAGATGATCTTGCCCAGCTTCAGTTGCTCGGATACAAAGAGCTCGAACATAGATGCGATTGAACTCACCCTCGGCCAGTTGCACAGCGGAACTCTCTTGATTGATTCGACGAGTGAACTGCTTCCCGTTTCTCGTGTACGACTCCTCCGAGCGGAAATGACCATGGGCCAACAGTTGCTCAGCAAGCCAGTCGTCGTTTTCCCGCGCAACAGCATTCGCAAGCAGCCCTGGCCAAGCTGCTAGACCCGCAGCCGTTAGCCTCGGGCTCATGTAGTGATTGCCGAGAGCCACCTCATCAGCCATGTGTTTCCGAGTGACGTCGTCAAGATTTTGATAGTCAATTCCCATTGGTATCTCCTTATCGTTGAGTGTGGGACATAACTCGTTCTCGATAGACAGCCACTGCTGCTCAAGAAGGGCTGATTGCGCAACAATAACTCCCCCAGATTGGACGCTGCAACTGCTTGACTCGTCAGAGCTTCCTCAGAGGGTTGCCAAGCGCAAACGCTCGCTAAATTGCCGAAAAAAGCGCCCACAGCTAAAGCTCCTGGTCACGGGACGCGTAACGCGCTAGCCGCTGTTCGCTTCAACCTCGACCCCATCGGCACGCCTAGCCAGGCCAGTCGCAACAACCTCCTCCTGCAACCATCAGTCCTCCACCCCCGCCCCAAACGCCCGCAGCGCAAACGCAATGAACCCCTGCAGCTTGGGCGAACGCTGGCGCTCGGGTGCGTACAGCAGGTGCATCGGCCGGCGCGGCAGCGCGTAGGGCTGCAGCAGCGGTCGCAGCCGGCCTTGCGCCACGTCGTCGGCCACCATCACCTCGGGCAGCATGGCCAGGCCCAGGCCGGCCAGGGCTGCGCGGCGCAGGGCCTG
>NZ_CAXFDV010000366.1:0-4366 GCF_964001545.1 uncultured Aquincola sp. | reverse complement strand
GCCAGTACGCCAAGGCGGCGCTGGGCAGCAAGCCGGCCAAGATCGTCACGCTCGACCTGTTCCCCGGCCACCCGGTGGGTGCGCAGCGGCACAACGGCTTCATGAAGGGCTTTGGCCTGACCGCACCCGATGCCAAGAGCAACGAGCTGGGCTCGGACGCCGCGATCGTGTGCCAGGCCGACAGCTTCGGCGACCAGGCCAAGGGCCAGACCGCGATGGAGAACTGCCTGCAGAAGGTGCCCGATGTGAACGTGGTCTACACCATCAACGAGCCGGCCGCGGCAGGCGCCTTCAACGCGCTGAAGAAGGCGGGCAAGGACAAGGGCGTGATCATCGTGTCGGTGGACGGCGGCTGCCAGGGCATCCGCGACGTCAAGGCCGGCAAGATCGCCGCCACCTCGCAGCAGTACCCGCTGAAGATGGCCGCCATGGGCGTGGACGCCGCCCTCGAGTACGCCAGCAGCGGCAAGAAGGCCAGCGGCTACGTCGACACCGGCGTCACGCTGATCACCGACAAGCCCATCGCCGGCATCGACAGCAAGGACGTGAAGGCCGGCACCGACCTGTGCTGGGGGAAGAAGTGATGAGCACCGTCGCCGCAGTACCCAAGGGCAATGCCATGTCGACCTCGCTCAAGGACAAGCTGCCGCCGCTGGGCGTGCTGGGCCCGTTCATCGCGCTGCTGGCCGCCTGCATCTTCTTCGCGACGCAGACCGACCGCTTCCTGAGCGGCCAGAACTTCTCGCTGATCCTGCAGCAGGTGATGGTGGTGGGCGTCATCGCCATCGGCCAGACGCTGATCATCCTGACCGCGGGCATCGACCTGTCCTGCGGCATGGTGATGGCGCTGGGCAGCATCGTGATGACCAAGTTCGCGGCCGACCTGGGCCTGCCCACGCCGGTGGCCATTGCCTGCGGCATCGCGGTGACGACGCTGTTCGGCCTCATCAACGGTCTGCTGGTCACCCGGCTGAAGCTGCCGCCCTTCATCGTCACGCTGGGCACGTTGAACATCGCGTTCGCGATCACGCAGCTGTACTCGCAATCGCAGACGGTGACCGACCTGCCCGACGCGATGACCTGGCTGGGCACCACCTTCGGCCTGGGCGGCACCAACGTGGCCTATGGCGCGGTGCTGATGCTGCTGCTGTACTTCGCGGCCTGGTTCGCGCTGCGTGAAACGCAGTCGGGCCGCCACGTGTACGCGGTGGGCAACAACCCCGAAGCCACGCGGCTGACCGGCATCCCGACCCAGAAGGTGCTGCTGGGCGTGTACGTGATCGCCGGCGTGTTCTACGGCATCGCTTCGCTGCTGTCGGTGTCGCGCACCGGGGTGGGCGACCCCAACGCCGGCCAGACCGAGAACCTGGACGCCATCACCGCGGTGGTGCTGGGCGGTACCAGCCTGTTCGGTGGCCGCGGCGTCATCCTCGGCACGCTGGTGGGCGCGCTCATCGTCGGCGTGTTCCGCAACGGCCTCACGCTGATGGGCGTGTCCTCGGTCTACCAGGTGCTGGTCACCGGTGTGCTGGTGATCCTGGCGGTGGCGGCCGACCAGATGTCGCGCAAGTCGGCCCGCTGAACCCTTTGCTGAAGGTGCAATCCATGAACACGCAGACCGCGGCCCCCGCGCCGCAGATCGTGATGAAGGCCACCGCGCTGGTCAAGCGCTACGGCCAGGTGACGGCCCTGGACGGCGCCGACTTCGAGCTGCGCGCCGGCGAGATCCTGGCGGTGATCGGCGACAACGGCGCCGGCAAGTCGTCGCTGATCAAGGCCTTGTCGGGCGCCACCGTGCCCGACACCGGGCAGATCCTGCTCGACGGCCAGCCGGTGCAGTTCAAGAGCCCGATCGACGCCCGCCGCGCCGGCATCGAAACCGTGTACCAGGACCTGGCCGTGGCTCCGGCCATGTCCATCGCCGAGAACCTGTTCCTGGGCCGCGAGGTGCGCCGGCCGGGCGTGCTGGGCAGCGTGTTCCGCATGCTCGACAAGAAGCGCATGCTGGAAGAAAGCATCGCCCGCATGAACGACCTGAAGGTGGGCATCCGCTCGATGACGCAGGCGGTGGAAACGCTGTCGGGCGGCCAGCGCCAGTGCGTGGCGGTGGGGCGTGCGGCGGCCTTTGCGCGGCATGTGGTCATCATGGACGAGCCCACCGCAGCCCTGGGCGTGAAGGAGGGCAACATGGTGCTGGAGCTGATCCGCCGGGTGCGCGACAAGGGCCTGTCGGTGGTGCTGATCTCGCACAACATGCCCCATGTGTTCGAGATTGCCGACCGCATCCACGTGGCGCGGCTGGGCAAGCGGGCCGCGGTGCTCAACCCGCGCAAGATCTCGATGAGCGACACCGTGGCGGTGATGACCGGCGCGATGCAGGCCAAGGACATCCCGGCCGAATGCCTGGCCTGAGGTCCCGGAAGTACCCATGCTCAAGCACATCCATCCCCTGCTGTTCCCCGAGCTGCTGAAAGTGCTGGCCGAGATGGGCCATGGCGACGAGATCGTGCTGGCCGATGCCAACTTCACCGCCCATACGCTGGCCACGCGGCGGCCGGTGCTGCACTGGCCCGGCGTCTCGATGGCGCAGGCCTGCGAGGCGGTGCTGTCGGTGCTGCCGCTCGATGAGGCGGTGGCGCAGCCGGTGGCCTACATGCAGGTGGGCGGCAGCGAGCCGGGCTATCGTTCGGCCCTGCAGCGCCAGGTCATAGCCGCGATGGCCGCACGCGGCGACGCCCGGCCCGAGCAGTGCCTGGCCACCGAACGCTTCGCCTTCTACGACCGGGCGCGCGAGGCCTTTGCGGTGGTGCAGACCGGCGAGCTGCAGCCCTGGGCCAATTTCGTGCTGAAGAAGGGCGTGATCGCCCACCCGCTGGAGACCTGATGCCACCCGCCGCCACTGCCGCTGACCCGACCGACACCGGCCGCCTGCGGCCGCGCGGCTCCAGCCAGGGCGGCCTGCGCCAGTACAACGAACGGGTGGTGCTGCAGGCCATCCGCCTGCATGGCGCGCTGCCGGCGGCCGAGATCGCGCGGCTGACCCAGCTCACCGCGCAGACGGTCTCGCAGATCACCAAGCGGCTGCTGGACGACGGCCTGCTGGTCAAGGGCACGCCGGTGCGCGGCAAGGTGGGGCAACCCTCGGTGCCGCTGGCGCTGGCACCCGATGGCGCCTACGCCATCGGCGTGAAGGTGGGCCGCCGCAGCCTGGACGTGCTGCTGGTCGACTTCACCGGCGCCGCCTGCCAGCGCTGGTCGGTCAGCTACGACTACCCCGAACCCGAGGCCGTGTGCGCCGCCATCGACCAGCACCTGGGCGCCATGCGCCAGTGGCTGGGCGTGGGCCGCCGCGACCGGCTGCAGGGCATCGGCATCGCCGCGCCGCTGTCGCTGGGCGGCTGGCAGGCGCTGCTGGGCGTGGAACGCGAACGCGCCCGCGCCTGGGACCGCATCGACCTGCCCGAGCGGGTGGCGGCCATGAGCGGCCTGCCCGTCACCTTCGTCAAGGACACTGCCGCGGCCTGCGTGGCCGAGCTGGTGGCCGGCCGCGGCCGCAGCGTGCGCAGCTTTCTGTACGTCTTCGTCGACACCTTCATCGGCGGCGGCCTGGTGCTGGACAGCCACCTGCGCGGCGGCCTCAGCGGCAATGCCGGCGCGGTGGGCTCGCTGGCCATGGGCCGCGGCCGGCCGGGCGCGGCACCGCCGCCGCAGCTGCTGAGCGTGGCCTCGCTCTTCACACTGGAAACGCTGTACGCCGCGGCCGGGCTCGACCTGGGTGCCACCACCGACGCCCGCGCGTTGCAGGCGCCCTGGCTGCCGCACACCCAGGCCTGGCTGGCCGACGCCGGCCCGGCGATTGCCCTGGCCCTGCATGACGCAGCCTGCCTGCTCGACCTGGAAGGGGTGATCGTGGACGGACAGTTCAGCCGCGAGCTGCTGGCCGCGCTGCTGGCCGCGGTGGAAGCGGCCTGCGCCGACCTCAGCTGGGAGGGCGTGCGCCGCCCGCTGCTGATGCCCGGCACCATCGGCCCCGACGCGCGTGCGCTGGGCGGTGCACTGTTGCCGCTGCACGCCAACTTCGCGCCCGACCGCGACCTGTTCCTGAAGCTCGAGAGGCCCTAGCAGGCGCAGCCTCCTAGAATGCCGCCCCTTCCACCTCAACAACAAGGACGCCCGTGGACCTGCAAGTACCGATCAAGATCTTCGATGAACTCCTCGAGGAGGTGATCGAGTCCACCGGCATGCTGGACCTGGCCAGCGGCGAGATCCGCGACGTCAAGTACATCGACTACGACGTGGCCCAGCGCGGCCTGCCCGCCGAAGACCCCGAATACGACTTCACCAGCGGCATGCTGTCCAACAACGG
>NZ_CAXFDV010000365.1:0-4359 GCF_964001545.1 uncultured Aquincola sp. | reverse complement strand
TGTCGGGCGGCGAAGCGCAGCGCATCAAGCTGGCCACCGAGCTGCAGCGCGCCCAGCGCGGCGATGCGCTGTACGTGCTGGACGAACCCACCACCGGCCTGCACCCTGCCGACGTCGACCGCCTGATGGCCCAGCTGCAGCAATTGGTGGAGGCCGGCAACACCGTGGTGCTGGTGGAACACGACCTGCGCGTGGTCGCCGCCTGCGACTGGGTGATCGACATGGGCCCGGGTGGCGGCGACCAGGGCGGGCGCATCGTGGCCGCCGGCACGCCGGCCGAGGTGGCCGCGGCCAAGGGCAGCCGCACCGGGCCGTACCTGCAGCGCTTGCTTAAGATGGCCACGACCCCATCTGCATGACCATCATGAGACTGTTGATCGCCCTCCTCCTGCCCTGGCTCACCTTCTTCACCATCGGCCGACCGATCGCCGGCATCATCTGCCTGATCCTGCAGGTCACGCTGATCGGCTGGCTGCCCGCCACCATCTGGGCGGTGTATGCGCTGAGCCAGTACAAGACCGACCAGAAGATCGAGAGGGCGCTGGGCCAGCGGCGCTGACGACCGGGCTGGGCCATGCTCACCGCGCTGCGCGAGGCCGATGGCCGCAAGGTGCAGGCCGGCCATTGCCACCGGGTGCACGGGCCCTTCCGTTGCGTGGGCTGCGGCGCACCGGCGCTGCTGGTCAAGGGCGCCATCCGGGTGCACCACTTCCGCCATCAGGCGCAGCCCGGTGACTGCCTGCGCGGCTGGGGAGAGAGCGCGCAGCACCGCGATTGCAAGCAGGCCATCTTCGATGCGCTGCGCAGCGCCGAAGGCGTGGTCGAGGTGGAGCTGGAGAAGGACATCGGCAGCAACGTGGCCGATGTGTTCGCGCTGATCCGCGGCGTGCCGGTGGCCGTCGAGATCCAGCGCAGCGAGCTGCCGCTGGACGTGCTGGTCAGGCGCACGCTGGCCTACCACGCGCAGCAGGTGCATGTGCTGTGGGTGGCGCTGGCGGGCGAAGAGATCGCCTTCAGCCCCTACAGCCCCAAGGCCTGGGAGCGCTGGTGCCATGCGGTGTACGGCGGCCGGGTGTACTACTGGACCCAGGCCGACGAGCTGCAGCCGGTGCACTTCGACGCCCACTGGCTGCACACGCCCGCCTACACCACGCGCGATGAGCAAGGCCTGCCGCTGACGGTGGGCGGCCAGCCGCGTCGATCGAAGCGCTACCGCAACCCCAACCACGGCGCACGCGTGGCCATCAGCGCCGGCTTTCGGCCGGTGGTGCGGCGCGAATGGTCGGGCGGCACGGTGAACGTGCCGCGCTGCAGCCTGTACGTGGATGAGCAGCCGGCTTGGTGGAAGCCGGCTGAAGGGCCTGGCCCGGCTGCGGCGCTGGGTTAAGCCAGGCGCTGCTTCAACTCATTCCACACCGGGGCGAGGCGCCGGCGAAGCATCTTCTGCCTGGCGCGGTCGATCACCTGCCTGAACGGACCGGCATCCGCCGCTTGCCGGCGATGCTCGGCGATGGCTTGCCACAACGGCCCGGGAGCGAAGCCCGACCACACTGGCGGCACCGCCGTCAGCAGATTGGCATGGCACACCGGGGCCACCCAGTCGAACAGCACCGTCTCCACGTGCGCCAGCGGGAACTGCCTGGCCACGGCCGCGATGGCGTCGTAGTCCACCAGGTTATCGACGAACAGGTCGGACAGGGCCGCGCACAGCTCCTGGTCCGTCGGTGGCGCCGCCGCTGGATTCAACGGCTTGAGCCTCAGCCCGGCGCCTTGGGCGCCCAGCTCCAGTTCAGCAGCTCGGCGGTGCGCCGCACCACCCACACCGCCTCGTCGGCGCTCACCGTGTCAGGGCTGGCCTGCAGCCCACGCAGGCAGCGGTCCAGCACGATGTCTTCGGGCAGGTCTTCCTTGAACTGCAGCGTCTGCGCCTGGTCCACCAGCAAGGTGGCCAGGTCTTCGCACAGCTCGTAGCGGGCGGTGAGTTCCAGCCGCGGCAGGCTGGGCTTGCGGCCCGGCGCACTCTGGTACAGCGCGATGAACGATTCAGGGATGACGATCTGACTGCTGTCGTCCATGAAGCTCAACCTGCGGCGGCGGTGCTGCCGCCCAGCGCGGCGATGACCTCGGGCGGGGCCTGCACCAGCTCGATCAGCACGCCTTCACCGCCGATCGGAAACTCGTCGTTGCCCTTGGGGTGGATGAAGCAGATGTCGTAGCCCGCGGCGCCCTTGCGGATGCCGCCCGGCGCCAGGCGCACGCCGTTGGCGTTCATCCACTCGACGGCGCGCGGCAGGTCGTCCACCCACAGGCCCACATGGTTCAGCGGCGTGGCATGCACCGCCGGCTTCTTGTCCGGGTCCAGCGGCTGCATCAGGTCCACCTCCACCTTGTGCACGCCCTGCCCCAACGCGCAGATGTCTTCGTCGACGTTCTCGCGCTCGGAGCTGAACTGGCCGGTGACGGCCAGGCCCAGCGTGTCCACCCACAGGGCGCGCAGTTTCTGCTTGTCCAGCCCGCCGATGGCGATCTGCTGCAGGCCGAGGATGCGGAAGGGCTTGTCGGAGGTAGCCATGAATACTCAGCCTTGCGGGGCGGTGATGGGCAGGTCCAGCCGCGCCAGCAGTGCGCGGTCGGCGGTGGCGTCGGGGTTGCCGGTGACCAGCAGCTTGTCGCCGTAGAAGATGGAGTTGGCGCCGGCCATGAAGCACAGCGCCTGCACGCCGTCGTCCAGGCCGCGGCGGCCGGCCGACAGCCGCACGCGCGAGCGCGGCATGGTGATGCGCGCGGCGGCGATCACCCGCACCACCTCGAACGGATCGACCGGCTCGGCGTTTTCCAGCGGCGTTCCGGGCACGGCCACCAGCTGGTTCACCGGCACCGATTCCGGCGCCGGGTCAAGGCTGGCCAGCTGGGCGATCAGCCCGGCGCGCTGCAGCCGGGTTTCGCCCATGCCGACGATGCCGCCGCAGCACACCTTCAGGCCGGCGTCGCGCACATGGCCCAGCGTGTCCAGCCGGTCCTGATACTCGCGGGTGCGGATGATGTCGCCGTAGAAGTCGGGCGCGGTGTCCAGGTTGTGGTTGTAGTAGTCCAGGCCGGCCTCGGCCAGCGTGCCGGCCTGGCCGGGCGTGAGCATGCCCAGCGTGGCGCAGGCTTCCAGGCCCAGGGCCTTGACGCCGCGCACCAGCTCGCTCACCTTCTCGATGTCGCGGTCCTTGGGCGAGCGCCAGGCCGCGCCCATGCAAAAGCGCGCGGCACCGGCTTCCTTGGCGGCGCGGGCGGCTTCCATCACCGCGTCCACGTCCATCAGCTTGCCGGCTTCCACGCCGGTGTCGTAGTGCACCGACTGCGGGCAGTAGCCGCAGTCCTCCGGGCAGCCACCGGTCTTGACCGACAGCAGCGAGGCCAGCTCCACATCGCCCTGCGGGAAGTGCTGCGCATGCACCGCATGGGCGCGGTGCACCAGGGCCATGAACGGCAGTTCCATCAGCGCCAGCACGGCCTCGGCCGTCCAGGCGGGCGCGGCGGCCGCGGGTCTGGGGGCACGTGGTGCCACCCATTGCACCGCTTGTTCCACCACGTCGTTCATCTCACCAGCCGCCATGCAGCCCTCTCCTTGTCATTCACACGAAACGCACGATGGGTTGGTCGACCGACAGGCTCTCGCCCTTGGTGGCCAGCACCTCGGCCACCTCGCCGTCCTGCTGGGCGAAGAGGATGTTCTCCATCTTCATCGCCTCGATCACGGCCAGCTTCTCGCCGGCCAGCACCTTCTGCCCCACCGTCACCGGCACGTCGGCCAGCAGGCCGGGCATCGGCGCCAGCAGCAGCTTGCTGGTATCGGGGGGCGCTTTATACGGCATCATCCGGTGGAACTCGGCGCCGCGGGGCGTGAGCACCAAAGCATCGATGCGCGTGCCATGGTGGCTGATGCGCAGCGACAGGCCCAGCCGCTCCACCTGCGCGGTGAAGGCCTGGCCATTGCACTGGCCGGTGATGCGGATGTCGCGCAGCGTCCAGTCGGAGTGGAAGTCGTAGGACTTGCCGTCGACCTCCACCACGATCCCACCATTCAGCTTCACCTGCACCGGCACCTGCGTGTCCTTGCCCTGCCCGCCCTGGATCACCACCACGTAGTCTTCGCGCACCACGAAGCCGTGGCCGGGCATCTGGCCGCTGAGGCCCGCGGCGCGCATCAAGTAGCGCAGGTTCACCGCAGCGGCCAGCGCCACCAGGAACTTGGGGTCGTCGTGCTGCACGTCTTCGGCGCGGAAGCCGCCGGGAAACTGCTCGGCGATGAAGCCGGTGTTGAACTGGCCCGACACGAAGCGCGGATGCGCCAGCAGCGCCGCCTGGAAC
>NZ_CAXFDV010000364.1:0-25564 GCF_964001545.1 uncultured Aquincola sp. | reverse complement strand
GGCTGGCTGGCGCGCCGCCGCGCAGCTTGACGAGGCCCCCAAGCTCGCTGCGCTCGCGCCCCCCCGAGGGGGAGCTCAGTCCCTTGGGGCGGCCCGGCGGGACTGGGGGCCCCCAGGCGCGCTACGCTGCGCGCCGGGACATCTCCTGCTGGAAAGGCCTGCGATGGAAGACGGCGTGGCACCCCTGGGCTTCATCGGCCTGGGCGTGATGGGTGAGCCGATGGCGCTGAACCTGGCCCGCGCGGGCCGGCGGCTGCTGGTGTGGAACCGTTCGCCCGGCAAGGGCCAGGCGCTGCTGGCGCATGGCGCCCAGGCGCTGGCCACGCCGGCCGAGGTGTTCGCGGGGGCGCCCGTCGTCATCACCATGCTGGCCAGCGAAGCGGCGCTGGACGAGGCGCTGCAGCGTGGCACGCCGGCCTTCGCGGCCATGCTGCAAGGCCGGCTGCTGGTGAACATGGCCACCACCTCGCCCGCCTACTCGCAAGGCCTGCAGGCCGACGTGCGGGCCGCGGGCGGCCGCTTCGTGGAAGCGCCGGTCTCCGGCTCACGCAAGCCGGCCGAGGCCGGGCAGCTGGTGGGCCTGCTGGCCGGCGATGCAGCCGACGTGGCGCAGGTGCAGCCGCTGCTGGCGCCGGTGTGCAAGCAGGTGTTTGCCTGCGGCGCAGTGCCTTCGGCATTGCTGATGAAGCTGTCGGTCAACCTCTTCCTCATCACCCTGGTCACCGGGCTGTGCGAGAGCTTTCACTTCGCGCAGCAGCAAGGCCTGGACACCGAGCTGCTGCGCCAGGTGCTGGACGCCGGGCCGATGGCCAGCGCCGTGTCGCAGATGAAGCTGGCCAAGCTGGTGGCGCAGGACTTCAGCGTGCAGGCCTCGATCCGCGACGTGCTGATGAACAGCCAGCTGGTGGCCGCGCAGGCGCGGGCGGCGCAGCTGCCCAGCCCGCTGCTGGACCAGGCGCATGCCTTGTTCCAGCAGGCGGTGGACCAGGGGCACGGCGCCCTGGACATGGTGGCGGTGGTGCGCGCGATCGCCGCGCTCAACCCGCCGAAGCCCGCCTGACCTGGTCGATGTAGCCGGCGGGCGTGTCGCGGTGGAAGGCCTCCACCGCGCCGCCCGGTCGGCCGGCCCCCAGCGAGCGGTAGGCGGCCAGGCCGTCGAACACCCGCAGCAGGTCGGTGCCCGCCATCTGCGAGGCATGGGCCGCGATGGCCGCGCGCTTGGCCACGATGCTGCTGCCGACGTCCACGAAGGTGTTGGCCGGCAGCGGCGTCCAGGTTTCATAGGCCCACACCTGCGCATCGGCCGGCAGCTTCACGCGGGCCAGCGCCCGCGCCAGCAGCCAGGCCGCGGCCCTGTGGTCGGGGTGGGCGTCGGTGGCGAAGGGGCTGAAGATCAGCTCGGGCTGCCAGTCGGCCAGCAGCTCGGCCAGCGGGTCCAGCGCCCAGCCGATGGCCGAAGCCAGCGCGCCGTCGGGCATGCCCAGGCAGCCCGGCGCCGGCAGGCCCAGGCAGCGGCAGGCGGCCGCGGCTTCCTGCAGCCGCTGCGCGGCCAGCGCACTTTCGAAGCGCTCGCGCGCGGCGTCGTCGCCGGGCGGCAGCTGCGCCGGGTCGTAGCCCTTGCGGCCATCGGTGAGCACCAGCACCCGCACGCTGCAACCGGCCTGCGCGGCCAGCGCCAGCGTGCCGCCACAGCCCAGGCTTTCGTCGTCGGCATGCGGGGCCAGCACCAGCACGCGGCGGCCGGCGGGCGCTGCCACCAGGGCGGGCTGCTGGCTGGCATGGGCCAGGGCCAGCTGCAGCCGCAGCGCGCGCCGCACCGCGGGCGGCAGGCCATCGGCCACCAGGCGGCGCAGCAGGCCACGCGCAGCGCGAGCAAGCAGGCCGCGCGCCGCGAACGAGGTCTCAGGGGGCGGGGAAACGGGCAGGGTCATGCGGGTACATCGTGAGCCGCGAGGATCGCATGCCCGGGGCTGCCTGACGCCCCGGCCCGTACCCGGTGCTGCAGGCTCCGCATGACCCGCAAAATCATTCCTGAGCAAAACTTCGCATACCGCCCGCAATCCTGACTTACCCTGATCAATTTCCCCAGAACAAGCGCCGTTATCCCTGACGTTCCTGTTGTGCAAAAGCGTTGCCTGGAGTCGTCAATGTCGCTTGTCATGAAGTCCCGTGATGCCACCGTGTCCGTTCCGCCCACCCTGGTGGCCAAGGGCATTTCCAAGACCGTGGCGCGTGACGCCGAAGCCAGCCGCAAGCGGGCCCGCACGCTGGCCAAGCAGCAGCAGGCCGCCGAGCGCGTGGCCGCCGCCTCCAGCCAGATGGCGGCGGGCATCAACGAGGCCGCCAGCGCGGCCGAAGAACTCAAGCGGGCGGCCGACCAGATCGCCTCCGGCGCCGAAGAGGCGGCCGGCGCGGCCCAGCAGTCGCTGGCCGCCATCACCCAGGTCTCGGGCGCCATTGCGCGTCAGCTCACCGCCGCCGGCGTGGCCCAGGCCAAGGCCGAGAACGGCCAGGCGCTGGCCGCCCGCATCAACACCGAGGTGCAGGCCACGGTGGCCAACGTGGCGCTGGGCGCCAGGCGCCAGGCCGAAAGCGTGAAGATGGTGGCCGAGCTGGAACGCCAAGCCGCCAACATCGGTGACATCGTCAAGGCGGTGGCCCGCATCGCCGACCAGACCAACCTGCTGGCCCTGAACGCCGCCATCGAGGCCGCCCGTGCCGGCCAGCATGGCAAGGGCTTTGCGGTGGTGGCCGACGAGGTGCGCACCCTGGCCGAGACCAGCGAAAAAAGCGCCAAGCAGATCCAGAGCCTGGTGGGCCAGATCCAGGGCGAGGTCAAGACCATCGCCACCGGCATCAACGAGGCGTCCGACAGCATCCAGAGCGAGGTCGAAAAGAGCGACGTGATCCTGCGCCAGCTCGAGCAGATCCGCACCGAGGCGGCCGACATCGTGGCCGGCTCCACCGAGATCGCCAGCGCCGCGCAGCAGTCGGCCACCGCGTCGCAGCAGGCGCTCAAGGGCGCCGAGCAGATCGCCGCGGCCGCGGCCGAGCAGTCGTCCGCCTCCGAAGAAGCGGCCAAGACCGTGCAGGAGCAAAGCGCCGCGCTGCAGGAATGCGAGCAGACCGCGCACAACCTGAGCGAGATTGCCGACGAGCTGAAGAACAGCACCAACATCAGCAAGAGCGCCGAAGAGGTGGCCAGCTCGGCCGAAGAACTCTCCAGCGCGGTGCAGGAGATCAACCGCTCGGCCAGCCAGATCATGGTGGCGCTGGACCAGATCCGCAAAGGCGCGCAGACCCAGGCCGCCGCCACCGCCCAGTCGGCCGCGGCCATCAGCCAGATCGAGCGTGGTGCGCAGCTGGCCGAGCAGCGCGCCAGCACCGGCCTGGAAAAGGCCAGCGCCATCCGCGGCCTGATGGACGACAACAAGGCCAACATCGACCGCCTGATCACCAGCATTTCCACCGGCGTGGACAGCACCCGCGCCAGCGCCCAGCAGATCAAGGAGCTGGAGCTGGTGAGCCGGCGCATCGACAAGATCGTCGATGCGATCACCCAGGTCAGCATCCAGACCAACATGCTGGCGGTCAACGGCAACATCGAAGCGGCACGCGCCGGCGAGTATGGCAAGGGCTTCGTGGTGGTGGCCACCGACATCCGCAACCTGGCCCACGACTCGGCCGAGAACGCCGAGCGCATCAAGGACCTGGTCAAGGGCATCCAGGACCAGATCGGCGCGGTGGGCCGCGACCTCTCCGAGATCATGGGCTCGGCCCTGCTGGAGGTGGAAAAGGCCCGCACCATCACCGCCAACCTGGTGTCGATGCAGGACGACATCGCCGCCATCGTCAAGGGCAATGCCGAGGCGCAGAGCTCCGCGCAGGAGATCGTGGTGGCCATCACCCAGGTCAAGGCCGGCGTGGACCAGGTCAGCGCCGCCGCCACCCAGGCCGAGAAGTCGGCCGAGCAGGCCGCCGCCGCCGCCCGCCAGCAAAGCCAGGGCACCGAGGAGCTGTCGTCGGCGATCGAGGAGATCGCCTCGCTGGCCGACGAGCTGCAGAGCAACTGAAGCCGCCCCTCCCCACCCGAAGTTCAAGGAGTGTGGCCGTGAGCGACGCCTCGTCCCCCGCCGGCGCACCGGCGCAATCCCTGCCGGCCAGCGACCAGCAGTTCGTCACCTTCAGCATCGCCGACCAGATGTTCGCGGTGCCCATGGCCCCGGTGCAGGAGATCATCCGCGTGCCCGACGTGGCCCGGCTGCCGCTGGCGCCCGCGGCGCTGGACGGCCTGGCCAACCTGCGCGGCCGGGTGCTGCCCATCGTCAACCTGCGGCGGGTGCTGCACACCGGCCACCGTGAGCATGACGACGCCACCCGCGCGCTGGTGATCAACCTGGGCCAGCCGCTGGGCTTCGTGGTCGATCGCGTGGCCAGCGTGGTCAGCGTGGACCGGGCCGAGATCGAACCGGCCAGCCAGGTGCAAAGCATCGTGCAGGCCGACTACCTGAGCGGTGTCATCAACCGCAGCGCGGCCGATGGCCGGCGCCAGCTGATGCCCATCCTCGACTTCCAGCGCCTGGTGGACGACCAGTTCGCGGCGCTGCAGCGCACCACCGGCGCCACGCTGGCCGCCGGCGAGCGTGCCTTCCGCGACGAAGCGGCCGACAGGACCGCCGATGCCAGCGACGAGCTGCGGCTGGTGAGCTTCACCGTGGCCGGGCAGGAATACGGCATCGACATCGCCGAGGTGCGCGAGATCGTGCAGGTGCCGGAGCACATCACCGGCGTGCCCAACACCGCCCACCATGTGCTGGGGCTGATCTCGCTGCGCGAGCGGCTGCTGCCGCTGGTGAGCCTGCGCAGCCTGTTCGGCCTGCCGGCGCTGCCGCCCGACGAGGCGCACCGCATCGTGGTGGTGGCCGTGCCCGGCGGCGGCCAGGTGGGCCTGCTGACCGATGCCGTCAAGGAGGTGCTGACGCTGCAGCCCACCGAAGCCGAACCCGTGCCCGCAGTGCTGAGCGGCAGCGCCAACCTGCAGGAGTTCGAGCGCATCTGCCGGCTGGACGACGGCAAGCGCCTGGTGGCGGTGATTGCCGTCGAGCGGCTGCTGGGCCTGGACGCCATGCGCGAGGCGCTGGATGCGGCGGCCCGCCACGATTCCCCTTCCAACACCGAGGAGCCCGGCATGACGCGGGACAGCAACGTCGACGACGACACGCAGGTCGTCATCTTCCGACTCGGCGCCGAAGAGTTCGGCGTGCCCATCATGAGCGTGCAGGAGATCGTGCGCGTGCCCGAGGCGCTGACCCGCGTGCCGCACACGCCGCCCTTCGTGGAAGGCGTGATCAACCTGCGCGGCATCGTGCTGCCGGTGATCGACCAGCGCGCCCGCCTGGGGCTGGACAGCATCGAGCGCAACGAAGGCCAGCGCATCATGGTCTTCAACATCGGCGGCATGCGCACCGGCTTCATCGTCGATTCGGTGGCCGAGGTGCTGCGCATCTGCCGCCAGAGCATCGAGCAGGCGCCCGACCTGTCGGCCCAGCAGCGCCGCGTCATCACCCGCGTGGCGAAGCTGGACGGCGGCGCCCGCCTGGTGATGCTGATCGACCCCACCCAGCTGCTGCTGGCCACCGAGGCACAGGCCGTCACGGCGCTGGGCCAGGCCGACGAACCGGCCGCCGCGCCGGCCCTGCCGCTGGCCGCTTGAACGGGAGCCGGCAGTGCCCAAGGTCCTGGTGGTGGACGACTCGGCGCTGATGCGCCGCCTGGTGTCCAACGTGCTCACCGAAGCCGGTTACGAGGTGGACACCGCACGCAACGGTGCCGAAGGCATCGAGCGGGTGACCGACTGGCAACCCGACGTGGTGACGCTGGACGTGAACATGCCCGAGATGGACGGCCTGACCGCGCTGAGCCTGATCATGCAGGCGCGGCCCACGCCGGTGATCATGCTCAGCTCGCTGACCGAGCAGGGCGCGCGCGTCACGCTGGAAGCGCTGGCGCTGGGCGCGGTGGACTACATCCCCAAGCCCGGCGGCACCATCTCGCTGAGCGTGGACGACGTGGCCGACCAGCTGCTGCAGAAGGTGCGTGCCGCCAGCCGTGCACGGCCGCGCTACCGCGCCGCGGCCGAGGCCGGCACACGGTCCGGCCCTTCGGCCACCGCAGCCCGCCCCGCCTCGGCGCAGCGGCTGGCCGCGGCCGCCGTGGCCCGCGCCCGC
The DNA here is from genome assembly GCF_964001545.1 of uncultured Aquincola sp. Taxonomy (NCBI): domain Bacteria; kingdom Pseudomonadati; phylum Pseudomonadota; class Betaproteobacteria; order Burkholderiales; family Sphaerotilaceae; genus Aquincola; species uncultured Aquincola sp. The sequence continues at coordinate 19,337 of NZ_CAXFDV010000364.1, read as the reverse complement.
GCACCGGCGCCGCCGGCGCGCGTCGGCCGGCCCGAGGGCCTGGTGCTGGTGGGCGTGTCCACCGGCGGGCCGCGCACGCTGGAAGACATCCTGCCCGCACTGCCGGCCGACTTCCCGTGGCCGGTGCTGGTGGCCCAGCACATGCCGGCCAACTTCACCACCGCCTTCGCGCGCCGCATGGACAGCCTGTGCGCGCTGCGCGTGCGCGAGTGCAGCAGTGCGCTGCCGGTGGAGCCGGGCACCATCTACATCGCCCAGGGCGGCACCGACATGGTGGTGTCCGAGTACCTGGGCCGCCTGACCGTCAAGCCCCGGCCCGAGACGCCCGGCCATCCCTGGCACCCGTCGGTGGACGTGATGGTGGAAAGCGCGCTGCAGCACCTGCCAGCGGCCCAGCTCATCGGCGTGCAGCTCACCGGCATGGGCAACGACGGCGCCCGCGCGATGGCGCAGCTCAAGCGCGGCGGCGGCCGCACCATCGCCGAATCCGAGCGCAGCGCCGTCGTCTTCGGCATGCCGCAGGAACTGATCGCGGCCGACGGTGCCACCCTGGTGCTCGATGCCCAGGCCGTGGCCCGCCAGCTGATGTTGTGGGCACCCGCCCACGCCTGACCACACTGCGAGGCAAGCACACCATGGGACTGAAGAAGCCGGCCAGCCACGAGGCCATGCACCCGGTGGTGCAGCGCGAGTACCCGCGCGACCTCACCGGCCTCATGGCCCAGCTGCGCGAGGGCGACGTGGACCAGCGCCGCTGGGCCGCGCGCGACCTGGGCGCGCATGCGCAGGCCGCCACGCTGCTGGGCGAACGCCTGCTGGACGAGCCCAGCCCGCGGGTGCGCGAAGCCATCCTGCATGCGCTGGGCGGCATGCCCGGCGATGCGGCGGTGGCCGCGCTGCTGCCGCTGCTGCGCAGCGACGATGCCCAGCTGCGCAACGGCGCCATCGAGGTGCTGGCCACCATGCCGGCCGCGGTGGCGCCCCGAATCGGCGCGCTGCTGCACGACGACGACGTGGACGTGCGCATCTTCACCGTCAACCTGCTGGCCGAGCTTAAGCATGAGCGCACCGTGGCCTGGCTGCTGCAGGTGCTCAAGCAGGACGCGGCGGTGAACGTGGTGGCCGCGGCCATCGAGGTATTCGCCGAAGTGGGCGGCCCCGAGCATGTGGCCGCGCTGCGGGCGGCCGCCCAGCGCTTTGCCGGCGACCCCTTCATCGGCTTTGCCACCGACATGGCGCTGCAACGCATCGAGGCCCACTGAATGAAAAGCCTGGCCGATGCCGACAGCCGGCAGATCAGCGACGCGGACTTCGCCAAGTTCCGCGACTTCTTCTATCGCAAGACCGGCATCCACTTCGACGACAGCAAGCGCTACTTCGTCGACAAGCGCATCCTCGAGCGCATCGACGCCACCGGTGCCGACGACTTCCGCAGCTACTTCATGGCCCTGCGCTTCGAGCGCAGCGGCGACGAGCTGCAGCGGCTGGTCAACACGATGACGGTCAACGAGACCTACTTCTTCCGTGAGACCTACCAGTTCGATGCCATGGTCAACGGCATGCTGGACGAGATCGCCAGGCGCAAGCGGCCGGGCGGCCGCATCCGCATCTGGAGCATTCCTTCTTCCACCGGCGAAGAGCCGTACTCCATCGCCATCTACCTGCTGGAGCGCTGGCGGCTGATCGACGACTACGAGGTGGAGATCCTCAGCTCCGACATCGACACCCAGGTGCTGGCGCAGGCCGAACGCGGCATCTACTCGCCGCGCTCGGTGGGCCAGCTGCCACCGCCGCTGCTGCAGAAGTATTTCACCCGGCAGGCCGGCGGCGACTATGCGATCAGCCGCGACCTGGTGCAGGCGGTGGAGTTCTCGCGCGTGAACCTGTCCGACCCGGCGGACACGCGGCGCTTCCGCGACATCGACCTCATCTTCTGCCGCAACCTGCTGATCTATTTCGACGATGCCTCGCGCCGCGCGGCGGCCGAAGCCATGTTCGATGCGCTCAACCCCGGCGGCTTCGTCTGCCTGGGCCATTCCGAGTCGATGAGCCGCATCACCTCGCTGTTCCAGGTCCGCCGCTTTCCGGCCGCCATGGTCCATCAGAAACCGCTGGAAGGAGGCCCCGCTTGAAGGCCCACATCCTCGTCATCGACGATGCCGCCACCGTGCGGCTGTACCACCGCAAGATGCTCACCGACGCCGGCTGGCAGGTGGACGAAGCCGTCAACGGCATGGAAGCGCTGGAAAAGGCCGCGGCCCAGGCGCTGGAAGCGCCCTACGACCTGTACGTGTGCGACATCAACATGCCGCGCATGGACGGCTACAGCTTCGTGCGGGCGCTGCGCCGCCAGCCCGAGCTGGCACAGACGCCGGTGCTGATGGTCAGCACCGAGGCGCAGGCCCACGACGCCAGCGCCGCGCAGGAAGCCGGTGCCAATGCCTACCTGCTCAAGCCCGCCAAGCCCTGCGAGCTGGTGCTCACGGCCGCGCTGCTGCTGGGCGACCGGGCCGCGGCCCGCCGCGCCGCCGCCGCCCACCTGGCGCTGGGGGTGCCGGCATGAACACCAACATGAGCGAAGTGCTGGACCAGTTCGTCGCCGAATCGCGCGAGGGGCTGGAGCTGATCGGCAAGCGGCTGCTGGACGTGGAACGCGACCCCGGCGACACCGAGCTGATCAATGAGCTGTTCCGGCAGGTGCACACCCTCAAGGGCAACAGCGGCCTGTTCGAGTTCGAGGCGCTGGAACGCCTGGCCCATGCCGGCGAAGACGTGCTGGAACGCATGCGCAGCGGCACGCTGCGCATGACCACCGCCATCGCCGATGCGCTGCTGGAAGCCATGGACTGCGCGGCCGAGATGCTGGACCACATCAGCGCGCACGGCGGCCTGCCCGAAGGCATCGACGGCCGGGTGCAGCAGCTGGCCGGCGCGCTGCGCACGCAGGCCGGCGATGCGGGCGCCAGCAACGCCGACCACGCCGACACCGCCGCCCCCGACCAGCTGGCCGCGGCTGCCGCGCCCGCCGACACCCGGGCCGCCGCGCCGGCGCCGGTGCCCGACTGGGCCCGGGCCCTGCCGCCCGAGCTGGCCCGCCCCGGCCGCGTGGCCGTGCGCTACCGGCCCGGGGCCGAGGCCTTCTTCAACGGCGACGATCCGCTGCACACCGCGCGCACGATGCCGGGCCTGCTGCACCTGGCCGCCAGCCCGGTGGAGCCCTGGCCCGCGCCGGCGGACTTCGATTGCTACCGCTGCAACCTGCAGTTGCTGCTGGTGAGCGAGGCCCCGCGCGCCTACCTGGAAGACCATTTCCGCTACGTGCCCGAGCAGCTGGACTGGCACGAATTCACCGCCGCCGCGCAGCCGCAGCCGCAGTTGCAGTCGCAGCCGCAGTTGCAGCCCGTCACCCAGCCGGCGGAACCCGAGGCCGAAGCGCTGCTGCAGCGCCGCCTGGGCCAGCTGTGGAACGAGCAGCGCGCGCTGCTGCAGCGCCCCGGCGTGGCACCCGGCACGGTGGCTGCGGTGCGCGTGGCCCTGGGCCGGCTGATCCAGTCGATGCCCCATCAGGGCGAAGGGCTGCCGCCGCTGCCCACCAGCGTGGACGCCTTGCAGGCCTGGGCTGAAGCGCAGCAGCCGGCGGGCACGCCCTACTCCGGGGCCGGCGCGGTGCGGTCCGCCAGCAGCGGCGCCGCCAGCGCCCCGGCGGTGCGCCGCCCGGCGCAGGCCCCCGCGCCCGTGGACGAGGCCGCTGGCGGCACGCCGCGCCTGCTCAAGGTGGGCCAGGACAAGATCGACCGGCTGATGGACCTGATCGGCGAGATGGTGGTGGCCAAGAACGCCCTGCCCTACCTGGCCACCCGGGCCGAGACGGTGTTCCAGCAGCGCGAGCTGGCGCGCGAGATCAAGACGCAGTACTCGGTGATCAACCGCATCGCCGAGGACATGCAGCACGCCATCATGCAGGTGCGGCTGCTGCCGGTGGGCACCATCTTCCAGCGCTTCGTGCGGCTGGTGCGCGACATCTCCAAGCGACTGGGCAAGGAGGTGGAGCTGGTGATCGAAGGCGGTGACACCGAGGCCGACAAGAACGTCATCGAGTGCCTGGCCGACCCGCTGATCCACATCGTGCGCAACAGCCTGGACCATGGGCTGGAAACGCCCGAAGTTCGGGCCGCCGCCGGCAAGCCGCGCTGCGGCCTGCTGCGGGTGAGCGCCCGCCAGGACGGCGACCGCGTGCTGATCGAGATCACCGACGACGGCACCGGCATCGACACCGACAAGGTGCGCGCCAAGGCCGCCGAGCGCGGGCTGATTCCGGCCGACCGTGCCGATGCGCTGAGCGAAGAGGACGCGGTGCAGCTGGTGTTCCTGCCCGGCTTCAGCACCGCGCAGCAGATCAGCGACCTCTCGGGCCGCGGCGTGGGCATGGACGTGGTGCGCTCGGCGGTGGAAGCCATCCACGGCAGCGTGTCGCTGAGCAGCGTGCGCGGCCAGGGCACCACGGTGCGGCTGGCGCTGCCGCTGTCGATGGCCGTGACCAACGTGATGATGATCGAGACCGCGGGCCGCCGCTTCGGCGTGCCGATGAACCTGATCGTGGAAACGGTGCGGGTGCATGCGGACGACATCCACCGCTTCAAGGACGCGCAGACCGTGGTGCTGCGCGGGCGCATCGTGCCGCTGCGCAACCTCAACGACATGCTGGGGCTGGACGAGCCGCCGCGCCTGAATGCCGACCAGGAGCATGCGGTGCTGGTGCTGCGCATCGGCTCGGACACCATCGGCCTGCTGGTCGACGAGTTCCACGGCACCAGCGACATCATCCTCAAGCCGCTGGAAGGCGTGCTGGCCGGCCTCACCGGCTTTGCCGGCACCGCGCTGATGGGCGACGGCAGCGTGCTGATGATCCTCAACCCCAAGGAGCTGCTCTGATGGGCATCCGCTACCTGAAGAAACACGCGGCCCTGGAAGGCCATGTGAGCGTGGAAGACGCCGAGGCCCTGGGCCAATGGCTGCAGGCGCAGAAGGCGCCGGCCGTGCACCTGGGCAAGTGCGAACACCTGCATGCGGCGGTGCTGCAGACCCTGATGGCGCTGGCCCCCCAGGTGGTGGCGCCACCCCCCGACCCCTGGCTTCGTGCCGCCCTGACAAGGAACTGAGATGAAGAAGAACATCTTTCTGGTCGACGACTCCGCGACCATGTTGATGAGCCTGAAGAACACGCTGGAGATCAGCGGCTACCAGGTGGACACCGCCACCGATGGCGAGGTGGCGCTGAACAAGCTCAAGGGCGGCCTCAAGCCCGACCTGATCATCACCGACATCAACATGCCCAAGCTCGACGGCATCGGCCTGATCCGCGAGGCCCGCAAGCTGGTGCGCTTCACGCCCATCCTGGCCCTGACCACCGAGAGCCAGCAGGCCAAGCGCGACGAGGCCAAGAAACACGGTGCCACGGGCTGGTTGGTCAAGCCCGTCGGCGGGGCCGATCTCCTGAAGGTGATCAAGCAGGTGGTACCAGGAGCTTGAGCGATGCCTGACAGCACCTCCCCCCAAGCCCAGGCGCGCAAGCGCTGGGCTTCCCTCTTGCAAACCACGACAGGCCTGGGCGTGCTGGCGGCGGCCGGCATGCTGGGCTGGGTGGTGTGGCCCCAAGTCGTCACCCCCTCGGTGCTGGCGGGCCTGGCACCGGGTGCGCTGGTCGGCCTGTGGCTGGGCCGGCGCACGGCGCCCATCCTGTCGGGCCACCGCCGGCGCACCGTGGCCGTGGTCACGCAGGACATCCACACCTTGCGCCAGGCCTTCAACGTGCTGCGCCAGCAGGTGGAAGTCACCATCCAGACCTCCGAAGCGGCGGTGATGTCGATGGGCGAGCGCATGAACCGCGTGCACCGCGAAACCGAAGAGCTGCGCGGCCGCATCATGGAAGCGGTGACCCGCTCGCAGCGGCTGTCGGCCGATTCGCTCGGCCAGGCCGGCCAGCATGGCCAGGCCGTGGCCGCGCTGGCGCAGCACCAGGCCCGCTTCGAGGTCGAGCAGCAGGCCTACCGCGAGCGTGTGCGCGCAGTGGCCGAGCGGGTGCGCCAGCTGCTGCCGCTATCGGCCACCATCGACGAGATCTCGCGCCAGACCAACCTGCTGTCGATCAACGCCAGCGTGGAGGCGGCCCGCGCGGGCCGCGAAGGCGCGGGCTTCAAGGTGGTGGCCACCGAGGTGCGGCGCCTGTCCACCCTCACCAACGATGCGGCGCGGCAGATCACGCAGGGCATCGCCCGTGCGGCCGCCGCCATCGACGAGGAGATGTCGGCCGCCGACGGCCAGCTCGGCGACAGCAGCACCCACCAGCTGGGCGAGATCGCGCAGCACATCCAGACCATGGGCGACACGCTGTCGGAGGTGGTGCCCTACCTGTCCAAGCTGTCGACCGACATGGACAGCGGCATGTCCAGCGTCAACGGCGACATCATCAGCGCGCTGGGCGACATGCAGTTCCAGGACATCAACCGCCAGCTGCTGGAGCAGATCAATGCCGCGCTGGCCAGCCTGTCGGAGCACTTCGCGCAGATCTATGCACTGATCGACGGCAAGGCCCCGCCGCCGCCGGTGCTGCTGGAAGAGCTGCTGGGCCGCTGGACCCAGAACTACGTGATGAACGCCCAGCGCGTGGCACACGACCGCGGCACCAAGGGCGAGTCAGCCGCGGCCGCCGAGGCACCACCCGCCGGCGCCGCCCTGGCAGGTGCAGGCGGGGCGCGGATCGAGTTGTTCTGACGGCGGCATGGCCACGGCATTCACCGCCAGGCAGCTGAGCAACTGCTCGATGGCAACCTTCACGCACTCGGCCGCGGGCTCTGCCTCGGCGAGGGTGTGGAGGCGCTGAACCCGTCAGCCGCGCTGCGCCGGCCGGGCGACGACAGGCGCCAGCCCAGCGATATCTGCCGCCAATGCGCCGATGCCGAATGACGGCAGGCGGACGGAAGGGTGTGTCGCAGGCGGTTTGATGAACGTCGGATCAAGACTGGGTGCGGACCCTTGCAAGGCCGGCACCGAGCGACGGCTTTCGACCCGAAGCGAACTTTGCCCGCACGAAACGGAAGATCTGTTGCGCCTCGGGTGTGGCGGGTGGCGTTCCAAGGCCCGCGTCCTCGGTCCCCACATCCGCTGGGGCAAGGCTTGATTGCAATGGGCCATTGAATCTGTAGACTGGCTCAACGCTCCCCTACGCTGCCAGTGGTTGGACTGAGGCGCGGTGCTGCCACCATGCCCACATCCTCCACTTCCGCCTCCGTTCCCAGGTACGAGGTGCTGGCCCGGGAGATCGAGCACCAGATCGCGACCGGCGTTCTGCGCCCCGGTGACCGGCTGCCTTCCGTGCGCCAGACCTGCGCAGGCCGGGGGCTCAGCCCCAGCACGGTGTTCCAGGCCTACTACCTGCTGGAATCGCGCGGCCTCGTTCGCGCGGTGCCGCGCTCAGGGTACTTCGTGGCCGCGCGTGCCGATGGCGTGCTGCTTGGTGAGCCGCGAACCACGGAGCCGCAGTCCGGCGCCAAGACCGTCGCGGTCAACGACCTGGTGTGCGAGATCCTGGGTTCTGCGCGCGCCCGCGACATCGTGCCGTTTGGATCCGCCTTTCCTGATCCCAAGCTGTTTCCGTTGGACAGGTTGCGCCGGGCGCTGGTCTCCAGCACGCGGCGGCTCGAGCCCTGGAACATGGTCGACGACCTGCCGCCGGGCAACCTGCGGCTGCGGCGGGAGATCGCCAAGCGCTATCTGCGGCAGGGTCTTCCGATCGCCACCGAGGAGATCGTGCTCACTCACGGCGCGATGGAGGCCTTGAATCTGTGCCTGAACGCGGTCACGCGCCCGGGTGACGCGGTGGTGGTGGAGTCGCCCACCTTCTACGTCGCGCTGCAGGCGCTGCAGCGCCTGGGCCTGCGCGCGATCGAGGTGCCGACGCATTGCCGCGAGGGCATCGATCTCGGGCGCTTGGCGCAGGTGATCGAGCTCTACCGGCCCAAGGCCTGCTGGCTGATGACGAACTTCCAGAATCCGCTCGGCAGCCTGATGCCCCAGGCGAAGAAGCGCGACCTCGTCGAGCTGCTGGGCCGCCACGACCTGCCGCTGATCGAGGACGACGTCTATGCCGAGCTGTACGAGGGCAACGCGGCGCCCCTGCCTGCCAAGGCCTACGACCGCCGTGGCCTGGTGCTGCACTGTTCGTCCTTCTCCAAGTGCCTGGCGCCCGGCTACCGGGTCGGCTGGGCCGCGCCCGGGCGTTGGGCGCACGAAGTGCAGCGGCTGAAGCTGATGACGAGCCTGTCCGGGTCGATTCCCGTGCAGGCGGCGGTGGCCGAATACCTGCAGGAAGGCGGCTACGACCGCCACCTGCGCAGCCTGCGCCGGGCGCTGCAGGCGCGTCGCGACAGTCTGTTCGATGCCGTCACCCGGCACTTCCCGGACGGCACGCGGGCGGTGCGGCCGGCGGGTGGCTACTTCCTCTGGGTCGAGCTGTCGGTCGGGGTGGATGCGATGGCGCTGCATCGCGCCGCACTGGCGCAGCGCATCAGCCTCGCCCCGGGTCCGATGTTCTCGGCCCGGGCCGATTTCCAGCACCACATCCGGCTGAACGGCGGGCAGCCGTGGGATGCGACGCTCGAGGGCGCCGTTCGCACGCTGGCGCGACTGGCCGCTGACGCCGTGCGCACAGAGACCGCCGGGCAGCCGTCCATCTGATCCGGTCGGCCAGGCCCGCAACTGCTCGGGCCGCCGACGCCAACGGCGGCGCAGACTGCGGCCATGTGCACATCCGAGTCGTCACGCCCATGCCGCCCTGCCCGCCCGCATTGACGCCAGCGGAGGCCGACCCACGGCCGTCCGCCGTCGAGACCGCCCTGCACGAGGTGCTGGATCGGCTCGGGCCATCCATCTTTGCCGGCCTGCTCGATACCGAGGGCGTGCTGCGCTATGCCAACCAGGCGGCGCTCAGTGCCATTGAAAGCTCGCCGGAGCAGGTGCTCGGCAGGCGCTTCGACACCACCCCCTGGTGGCAGGCCTGCGAGCTGTCGCGGCAACGGTTGCAGCAGGCGGTGGAGGGCGCCTTGCGCGGCGAGGCCTCGCGCTTCGATGTGCGGGTGGCCACGAGCAGCGGCGCGCTGCTGGCGATGGACTTTTCGCTGCTGCCGCTTTACGACACGGAGGGCCAGGTGGCCTGGCTGATCCCGTCAGCGCGCGACGTCACCGAGCGGGAGCAGGCGCAGCATCAGCTGCAGCTCACGCGCCATGCCGTCGAGCAGGCCAACGACGCGCTGCTGCAGGTGGGCCCCGACGGCGCCTTCCGCGATGCCAACGCTGCCGCCTGCCGGCTGCTCGGGCTGTCGAGGGAGCAGCTGCTGCGCCTGCGCGTGCCCGACATCGATACGCAGGTCGACATGGCCCACTGGCCGCAGCGCTGGCACGAGCTGTGCGAAAGCGGTTCCCTGCGTTTCGAGACCAGCGTGCGCCACCAGCAGGGGCATGAGATTCCGGTCGACGTGTCCGTGAGCCTGGTGACCAGCGACAGCACCTCCTTCGCGCACGTCTGCATCGACGACATCCGCGAGCGTCGGGCCGCCGAGCGCCGCATCCGCCAGCTGCTGCAGTTCGACGAACTCACCGGGCTGCCCAACCGCCAGCTGCTGTTCGAGCGCCTGGGCACGACGCTGCAGACGACCCGCCACACCGCGGTGCTGGTGCTCGAGCTCGATCGCTTCAAGCGCATCAACGACGGACTGGGCCCGCATATCGGCGATGCGGTGCTGCGCGAAGCGGCACAGCGCATCGCCGCCACCGTGCGCAGCACCGACCTGGTGGCGCGACGCGGCGGCGACGAGTTCGTCATCGTGATGCCGGCACCGTCGGCGCCTCCGTTGCACACGGCGCAGGCCCTGCTCGACGGCATCGCCCGGCCGATGGTCATCGAAGGGCACGAGGTCCACATCACCTGCAGCATCGGCATCGCCACAGCGCCAGCCGATGGCGACCGCTCCGACACCCTGTTGCGGCGCGCGAACGCCGCGCTGCACCAGGCCAAGCTGCTGGGCCGCAACCAGGTGAGCGTCTATGCCGGCATGCCGCACGAGGACGACCCCGAACGGCTGGCGCTGGAGAACGCGCTGCGCCATGCGCTGCGCGACGATCAGCTGGATCTGCATTACCAGCCGCAGGTCGATCTCGTCCACGGCCGCATCGTCGGCGTCGAGGCCCTGCTGCGCTGGCAGCATCCGACGCTGGGCCGCATCGCGCCGGATCGGTTCATCCCGATTGCCGAGGAGACCGGCCTGATCGTCGCCATCGGCGACTGGGTGCTGCGGCGCGCCATCGAGCAGGCGGCGGCCTGGCAGCGGGCCGGGCTGCCGCCGCTGCGCATGGCGGTCAACCTGTCGGCGCGGCAGCTGCTGCAGCCGGATCTGGCGCGGCGCATCGAAGGCCTGCTCGCCGCGTCCGGCCTCGACCCGCGCCTGTTCGGCGTCGAGGTCACCGAGAGCATGCTGATCGCCAAGTTCGACCAGGCCGTGCGGCACCTGCAGGAGCTGCGCGCGCTCGGCGTCGAGGTCTCGCTCGATGACTTCGGCACCGGCTACTCCAGCCTCAGCTACCTGCGCCGGCTGCCGGTGGACGTGGTGAAGATCGACCGCTCGCTGGTGCCCGACGTCGCGGCGCCCGCGGAGGACGTGTCGATCACGCGCGCCATCATCACGATGGCACACGGCCTGCGGATGAAGGTGCTGGCCGAAGGTGTCGAGAGCGAAGGCCAGGCGGCGCTGCTGGCCGCCAACCAGTGCGACCAGATGCAGGGCTACTGGTTCAGCGCCGCGATGCCCGCTGCGGAGGTCGCGGTCATGCTGCAGGAAGGGCGACAGATCGATCCGGCGCTGCTGGGGCGGCGCGACCAGCAGCGCACCTTGCTGCTGGTGGACGACGAGGACAACATCGTGGCCGCGCTGCGCCGGCTGCTGCGCGCCGAGGGCTGGCGGGTGCTCAGCGCCTGCAGCGCCGAGCAGGCGCTGCAGCTCCTGGCCCGCCACCCGATCGACGTGATCCTGTCCGACCAGCGCATGCCCGGCATGACCGGCGTCGAGCTGCTGCGGCGGGCCCGGCAGCTTTACCCGGACACGATCCGGCTGGTGCTGTCGGGCTACACCGAGCTGCAGTCGATCACCGATGCGATCAACGAGGGTGCCATCTACAAGTTCCTCGCCAAGCCCTGGGACGACGACGAGCTGCGGGCCCACCTGCGCGAGGCCTTCGCGTTGAAGGAACTGGCCGACCGCAACCGCCGCCTCGACCAGGAGGTCCAGGCCGCCAACCGCGAACTGGCCGAGCTGAACGCGCGTCTGCAGTCGCTGCTGGCGGCACAACGCGAACAGAATGAGCGCGAGGTCGGCACCCGGGAGGCGGCGCAGGAGCTGCTCGACGCCGTGCCGGTGCCGGTGTTTGGCATCGACGACGAAGGCCTGCTGGTGTTTGTCAACGCGCCGGCCCGGGTGCTGTGCGGACGCGGTGGCGTCCTGCTGGGCACGCCCGCGGTCGAGCAGCTGCCGCCGGCGCTGCAGCCGGCGCTGGAGGGCCAGGCCCTGCTCGTCACGCTGGTGGATCGCCGCTGGTGGGCGATGAGCCGGGCCTTGACGGGCCACGCCCGCGGCCGCCTGCTGGTGCTGCTGCCGCAGTCCGGGGCTGCCCGATGAGCACCCCCGTCATTCCTGCCGCCCCGGCGGCGCTGCCACAGGCGCTGACCCACCTGTTCCGCCACAGCCTGCGCGAAGGTCGCGTGCACCCGCTGCTGCACGTCGTGCAGCGCTATCGCCAGGCGCCTGCCCGATGACCACGACCCTCTTGCCGATCGCACGCGCCGAACTGCTCGCCGCGCTGCGCGACCTGCCGCCGCTGCCCTCGGTGGTGCTCGAACTGGTGGAATCGCTGGGCCACGAGGAGCTCAGCGCCGGGCAGTACGCGGCCAAGATCTCCCGCGACCAGGCCCTGGCGGCCAAGACGCTGCGGCTGGCCAATTCCTCGTTCTACGGGCGTGGCCGGCAGGTGCGCTCGGTGGCCGAGGCGATCGGCGTGCTCGGCCTGCGCACGGTGCGCGGCGTGGTCACGGCGGCGGGGCTGGCCGGCAGCTTCCGGCGCCATGCAGCCTTCGACCACGACAGCTTCTGGCGCCACTCGATCAGCAGCGCGCTGTGTGCCCAGGCGCTGGCCGGCGAGCTGGGCCGCAACGACGCCGACCTGGCCTTCACGGTCGGCCTGCTGCACGACATCGGCCGGATGGCGCTGGCCAGCGCGTTTGCGCCGGCCTATGCCGCGGCCGAACGATGGCGGCGCGACACGGACTGCACCGCCTGCGAAGCCGAGCGCGCGGTGCTCGGCCTCGATCACGCCGAGGTCGGCGGGTTGATCGCACGGCAGTGGAACTTCGCGCCGGCCATCGTGGATGCCATCCGGGAGCATCACGCACCGCCGGCGGAGGCCGGACTCACCTTGACGGGCCTGGCGCATGTGGCCGACGGCATCGCGCATGCGCTGGGGCTGGCCGGCGACGCGGACGAGGCGGTGCCGACGCTGGTGCTGCCGCTCTGGGCCGCCTGCGGCCTGGACGACGCGGCCTGCATGCGGCTGTTCGCCCAGACCGAGCACCAGTTCCAGACCCTGTGCGACGCACTGTTTCCTTGAAGACCATGCCGGACTCCGAACCCGAACTCGTCTCCCTGCAGCGCGCGAACCAGGAGCTGCGTGCGCTCAACGAAAGCCTGCGCAGCGCGCAGCACCAACTGCTGCAGGCCGAAAGGCTGGCTTCGATCGGCCAGCTCGCCGCCGGTGTGGCGCACGAGATCAACAATCCGATCGGCTACGTGTTCTCCAACTTCGGCACGCTGGAGGTCTATCTCCAGCGGCTGTTCGAGATGCTGGCGGCCTACGAGCAGGCGGAACCTGCGCTGGCCGACGGGGCCGTCGCGGCCCGGCTTGCGGCGATCCGCGAGCGGGTCGAGCTGGACTACCTGAAGCAGGACATCCCGCTGCTGCTCGGGGAGTCCAAGGAGGGCCTGTCACGCGTGCGCAAGATCGTGCAGGACCTGAAGGACTTCTCGCGGGTGGACACCCACCAGGAGTGGGTCTCGGCCTCGCTGCACCAAGGCATCGACTCGACGCTGAACATCGTCGCCAACGAGATCAAGTACCGCGCCGACGTCCACCGTGAGTACGGCGCCCTGCCGAACATCGACTGCCTGCCTTCGGAGCTGAACCAGGTGTTCCTGAACCTGCTGGTCAACGCGGCCCATGCCATCGGGCCGCAGCGGGGGCTGATCGTAGTGCGCAGTGCTCACGCCGGCAACGAGGTCTGGGTGGAGGTCGAGGACAACGGCTGCGGCATCGCGCCCGAACACCGGCAGCGCATCTTCGACCCGTTCTTCACCACCAAGCCGGTGGGCCGCGGCACGGGCCTGGGCCTGTCGCTGGCCTACGGCATCGTGCAGAAGCACCATGGCCGCATCGACGTGCGCAGCGAACCGGGCCGCGGCTCCTGCTTCCGGGTGACGCTGCCGGTGCGCCGCCCGACCGGCGAGGCGGGCACCGAATGAACGCCGCCGATGCGCCGTGGACGCTGCTGGCCGTCGACGACGAGCCGAACATCCTGGCCGCGCTGCGGCGGCTGTTCCGCACCACCGGATGGCGCTTCCTGACGGCCGAACGCGCCGAAGAGGCGCTGGCGCTGCTGGCCAGGGAACCCGTCGACGCGGTGCTTTCGGACATGCGCATGCCGGGCATGGACGGCGTGCAGCTGCTCGAAGAGGTCGGCCGCAGCTGGCCGCGCACCGCCAGGCTGCTGCTGACGGGGCAGGCCGACCTCGGCGCCACGATCGCCGCCATCAACCGCGGCCGGCTGCACCGCTACATCACCAAGCCCTGGAACGACGACGAGCTGCTGCTGACGCTGCGCCAGGTCGCTCGAGGCCAGCAGGTGGAGGCCGAGAAGGCGGCGCTGGAGCGGCTGACCCACCGGCAGAACGAAGAGCTGAAGACACTGAACGCGGAGCTGGAGGCGCGCGTCGGGCTGCGCACCGCGGAGCTGGCGGCGGCCAATGACCGGCTCAAGCGCAACTACCTGACCTCCATCAAGGCCTTTACCGCCCTGATCGACCTGCGAGGCAGTGCGCAGTTCGGCCATGCGCGCCAGGTGGCGGACCTGACGCGGCGCATCGCCCAGGCGATGACGGTGGACGCCGCCACCGCCCACGACCTGCCGATCGCGGCGCTGCTGCACGACATCGGGCACATCGGCCTCAGCGACGCCGTGCTGGCGCGGCCGGTGAACCGCCTCGACCGCGACGAACTGCAGCGCTACCGGCTGCACCCGGTGCTCGGCGAGCAGGCCCTGCTGGCCAGCGACGACCTGCAGGGCGTGGCGCCGCTGATCCGCGCCCACCACGAGCGCTGGGACGGGCAGGGCTTTCCGGACGGCCTGCGCGGGGCGGCGATCCCGCTCGGGGCCCGCATCCTGGCAGTGGCCGATGCCTTTGAGGATCTGCGCGGGGGCCGGATCGACGGCCACGCGCTGGGCATCCTCGAAGCGCGCCAGGTCGTGCAGGCCGGCCGCGGCAGCCGCTTCGACCCGGCGGTCGTCGACGCCTTCGACCAGCTGTTCTCGGCCGCACCGGCCAGGCCGGCCCGGTCGACGCAGCGCCTGGGCAGTTCGGACCTGCGCGCCGGCCACACGCTGGCGCAGGATTTTGTGTCGCCCGAGGGCGTGCTGCTGCTGTCGGCCGGACAGAAACTGACCGAAGACCTGATCGGCCGCATCCGTGCCTTCGAACGCAAGCATGGCCTGGCGGTGACGCTGACGGTCCATGCACCCGGGGAGGCCGAACGGTGAAGCGCCTGTTGATCGTCGACGACCAGACGCCGGTGCTGCACGCACTGCGCCGGCACTTCGAGCCGCAGCAGCTCGAGGTGGAGCTCTGTGCCGATCCCCTGAAGGCGCTGCAGCGACTGCACCGGGCGCGGTTCGACGTGCTGGTCAGCGACTACCGGATGCCGGGGCTGGACGGCGTGAGCCTGCTCGCCCGCGCCAGGGACCTGGACCCGCGCATCGTGCGCATGATGCTCAGCGCCTCGGCCGATTTCGGCGCCGTCGTCGACGCGGTGAATCTGGCCGGCGTGTTCCGCTACATCCCGAAGCCGTGGAGCGAGCCGCAGTTGCTGGCGGACCTGCGGGCCGCGCTCGCCTTCGACCCGAGCGCCACGCCGAGCGAGGGCGAACTGGAACGACGCCGGCTGGAGGCGCTGGAACCCGGCATCACCCGGGTCGACTGGGGGCCCAACGGAGAGGTGCTGATGCCGGGCGACCTGCCGACCAAGCCCGCCAGTTCTTGAATGCGCCCGCCGACGGATCCACCCAAGCACTGCTGCACTGTCCGGCTGACCGTTCATGGCCGGGTCAAGCCGAAGACAGGCGGCGACTCGCCGCCGGAAACCTGTCGTTCAGCCGCTCGTCGAGGCCACGACTGGGCGCGCGGGGCGACCGACCGGTAGTGGCCGACAGCAGCCGCCCTGGCTGGAAGCTTGATCGCCCGCTCCCGCTGCAGGACCGCCCCTCGGCGCCTGCGACCTCTGCCGGCAGAAGGCGGCGCGCGACGGCGCTACCTGCACCACAGAAATGGCCCCCGCCTGTGCAAGCCATGCACTGGACCTGGGCTGTGCACAATCGCCCCCGCATGCGCCACCTACCGCTTTCTCGCGCCCTGAGCGTCCTGCACTGCCTGGGGCGTGCAGCGCTGCTGTCGTGGGCGCTGACGGCTTTTGTGGCCAGCTGGGCGCAGAGCGTGCCGGCCGGTGGTGCCAGCGCTTCTGCCGCCTTGACTGCGCCGGTGCCTGTGTCCGACCTGCTGGCCCGTGCCGACGAGGATCAGCAGCGCGTGGACCGCGCTCGCCAGCTGCTGCAGGCGCCTGACCCGTCCGACCGTCTGGGTCGCTCGCTGGATGCCATCGTGCGGCCTGTGGAGGCCAAGCTCGCCCAAAGCGCGGGCGGCGCCTTGCACCTGCTGCCCATCATGCGCCTGGAGAGCCTGGCCCGGCATTGGGACTTCGACGCGCGCCGCTTTGCCACCTGGGAGCTGCAGGCACGCTGGGCCCTGGCGCCCTACGGCGATGCGGCCGTCGAGTTGTCGCAGCGTCGCGCAGCCTGGGCGGCCACGCGCACGGCGGGTCAACTCGATGTCCTGCCGCCCGCTCTGGCAGAGCGTGTGCAAGCCCTGCAGGGGCAGATCGACGAGGCCGAGGCCGGGCTGGGCGCTGCCCTGACCCGGCAGCTGGCGCTGACGCAGCGCGCCAGCGATGTAAAAGCGCGCATCCGCGCCGGCAGCAATGACGTGGCAGCGGCCATCGACGACCTGGACCGCCGCCTGCTGCAAACCGACGTGTCGCCGCTGTGGCAGGGCCTGGGGACCAGCGTCGGCTCCCGCACGGCCTGGGAGCAGGTGGTGAGCGGCCTGCAGATCGAACGCCAGTTCGCCATCGACTACCACGCGGCTCACACCGGCAACCAGCAAGCCCTGCGCATCGTGCAGCTGCTGCTGTTGCCGCTGATCCTGTGGCTGGTGGTCCGCAGTCGGCGCCAGGGCGCGCAAGCCCAGGGCGCCGCTTCGCCGCCGCACCGCGTGGCGCAGGCCCTGCGCCGGCCGATCTCGGCCTGGCTGCTGCTGGCCATGCTGGCCGTGCTGGTGCTGGAGCCCGATGCACCGATGCTGGTGCAGGAGGCAGCGCTGGCCTTGGCGCTGTTGCCGGTGTTGCGGCTGCTGCCCGCCAGCCTCTTGCGCACGCTGGGCGCCTGGCCGCAGGCAGCCATCGCGCTGTATGCGCTCGACCGCGTCGGTGTGGCGGCCGTCGCCGACCCGGCGCTGTACCGCCTCTTCCTGCTGCTGCTCAACGGCGTGGCGCTGGCGCTCACGCTCTGGCTGCTGGGTCGGCCTGTGCCGGCGGGGGTGGATGGCCCGGCCGGCCTGCTGCAACGCCTGGTGCGACCGACCGCCTGGACTGCACTCGCCTTGCTGTCCGTTGCCGCGGCCTGCAACCTGGTGGGCAACGTCTCCCTGGCCGAAACGCTCACCAGCGGCGTCATTGACAGCGGCTACATGGCGCTGCTGCTGACCGCGGCCGTCGCGGCGGGCACCGGCCTCGTGCTGGCCATCCTCGACCAGCCGGAGGTGGCGCGTCGCCGGCTGGTGCGCCAGCATGAACCGGTGGTGCTCAAGGCCGGCATGCGCCTGCTGGCCCTCGGTGCCGGCCTGGGCTGGCTGCTGTACGCGATGGACCGCTTCCGGGTGCTGCGCCCGCTGCAACGGGTGGGCATGGAAGTGCTGGGCCTGGGGGTCGAGGTAGGCCAGGTATCGGTGCACCTGGGTGACGTGCTGGTGTTCATGGTGTCGGTCGCGCTGGCCTACTGGGCCGCGCGCGCCGTGCGGCGTCTGCTGCGCGACGAACTGCCGGGCCACGCCGGGCTGCCGCGCGGCGCCGGCAACAGCATTGCCTCGCTCAGCTACTACGGCGTGCTGCTGCTCGGCACCCTGGTGGCCCTGTCGGCGGCGGGCTTCCAGGTCAGCCAGCTGGCGCTGGTCTTCGGCGCGCTGGGCGTGGGCATTGGCTTCGGGCTGCAGAACGTGGTGAACAACTTCGTCTCGGGCCTGGTGTTGATGGTCGAGCGGCCCATCCAGCCCGGTGACCTGGTGGAGGTGGGCCCGACGGCCGGCACCGTGCGCGAGATCGGTCTGCGCGCCACCATCATCCGCACTTACGAAGGCGCCGACGTGGTGGTGCCCAACGGGCTGCTGGTCAGCAGCAACCTCACCAACTGGACCCTGTTCGACCGCAGCCGCCGCATCGAGATCACGGTGACTGCCGCCTACGACACCGATCCGTCGAGGGTGCTGGCCCTGCTGGAAGAAGTGGCGCGCCGCCTGCCCGGCATCGCTGCGCAGCCGCCGCCGGCGGCTCAGCTCACCGGCTATGGCGACAGCGCGTTGAACTTCGTGCTGAGGGCCTGGACACAGGACATCGGCGCCTGGGGCAGCCTGCGCAGCGAACTGCTGGCCCGCACGCTGGCGGCGCTGCAGGCCGAGGGCATCGACATCCCGTACAACCAGCTCGACATCCACCTGCGCCGGACCCCGCCGACGGCTGCCTCGTAGTCCTTGACCTACAGCGAACTTCGCTGCCCGATGCCATCATCCCGCCGCAGCAATCAGGAGTCACCATGCGCATGCTCAGACCGGGCGTCATCGCCATCGTGTTGACCGGTGTGCTGGCGGTGCCGCAGGCCCACGCGCAGACACCCACCGACCTGGCCGACCTGGTCGGTGCGCGCGGTGCGGGCGGCGAGACGCAGATGCAGGCGCGTGGCTACCAGCAGGTGCGGGCCACGCGGGTGCGCGACCAATCGTGGACGCTGTGGTGGAGCGACGTGCAGCGCGCCTGCGTGGCCATCGCCACCGACGATGGCCGTTATGCCTCGATCAGCCGCATCCCGGAGCAGAACTGCCGCCCCGGTGGGGTGGCCACCGCACCGCCGCCACGGCCGCACCAGCCGGACACGCTCACATTGGTGTGCTATGGCCAGGGTGAACATGCGGTGTACGCCAGCCACTCCGGCTACGAGTGGAACGACAAGCGCAAGCACTATGAGCCCACGCAACGCACGGAAACCGCCGACGAGCAGTTTCAGACCGGCGTGCAGTTCGAGTTCCGCGACGGTGGCGGACGCATCCACCTCAGCGGCAAGATGATCCCGCCGCTCAACTCCGGCGGTGTGGACGGCTGGTGGCAACTGGAAGACGTGCGCATGTCACCAGACAGCATCACCGCCCGATACCACGTCAGCGGCCTGAACCGCCTCAACGTGCAGATCGACCGCCGCACCGGCATGGTGGAGATCAAGGACAAGCCCGGCTTCTCCGGCAAGTGCGACGTGGGCGACTGGGGCGCCGGGCGCAAGTTCTGAAGGTGAACGACGCTGCACCGCGGGCGGCCGCCGCCCCAAACCCCACCGCCGCCTCCGCGCGACAAAAGCTGGCCATCCGCCTGTCGACCCTGCTGTGGGCCGCGCTGGCGCTGAGCCTGCTGGCCGGCCTGCCGGTGTTGCTGGGCGCCACCTGGCTGCTGCTGCCGGGGCTGTGGCTGCTGGCCGCGCTGCTGGCGCTACCGGCTGTGGGGGTGTGGCGGCTGCTGTGGCGGCCGGCCCGCGGGCGCGCCAAATCGGCCCAATGGCTTCGCACCAGCGCGGGCCTGTGGTGCCTGCTGGGCGGTCTGGC
>NZ_CAXFDV010000363.1:0-2176 GCF_964001545.1 uncultured Aquincola sp. | reverse complement strand
CCGCTTCATCCTTGGGCGTCGCATACTCCTCCTTCGGAATATTCAACATGATCCACTTGTGGCTCATCTGCGTGCCCAAGGTCTTGGTTTCATTCAATCCCCGCGCCGGCACTTGCCGGGTTTTGCCCTCTTTGTCGACGTGCTCGTAGGTCATGCGTGTGCCATCGGCGTTCTTGCCGGTCAGCGCCTTTTCGTCGTTGATATCCACCTCGCTGGTCTCGCCGCCTGCGGCTTTCATCACCTCCGGCAGTCCCAGAAAGACCAGGCTGCCAGCGATGCTGCCCTTGGTTTCACCGACGACGATCTTGGTAGCCGGCGTCCGCCAGATGTGGTCGATGCCTCGGCCGCGGGGCAGGTCGTGCTCTTCCATCCGGAGCCCACGGCGGTTGATCTTCTTGAACCGGCGCTGCTCCAACGCGTAGTAGTCGCTGATGTGCTCGGCCAGCGTGCCGTCAAGCCAGGAGTTCTTCTTCTGCCCCTTTTTGTCGGCCTCGCGCTTGTCGTGTGAATTGGTTCGACTCGCCTGGGCGTCGGGTGTCTCGCGCCTCTCTTTTCGTGCAACCGCAGCGTTGTCATGCTCGACCTTCTTTGGCTTGCTCGGCGGCTCCGCTTTGCCGTGTCCGGCACCCTGCTCGTGATGGCCGCCCGCGCTGCCCGGTTTGCCGCTGGGCACGCCCGTCGCGTGGGTGCTTGCGGGCTTGGGCTGCTCCAACACCTTGGCCGCCTTCTGCTGGATCTCGCGCACCGCCTGGCTCAACATCCCGGAGGCCTTGTGGCGCAGCAGCTTGAGCTGCGTGAGGAACTGGTTCACCTTGGCGTGTCCCAGCATGGTTCGCAGGGCCCAGCTGTCCAGGGCTTCGATGAACTGATCCACCACCCGATGGAATTGCTGCGTGATCTGCCGGGTCAGCCCGCCCCAGTCGGCGCTTCTCAGCCAGCGTTCGACGTGGCCGCGCAGTTGCGGGCTGACGGCGTCCAGCACACGGCCCAGCGGATGGCCATGGCGGATGAACTTGAACGCCACCTTGAAGGCGTCACCGAAGCCGGGCACCAAGCCCACCAGCGTCACCGCCATGTCGGCCCAGGCCCACGGATTGGTCGGGTTGGCCGTGAGCGCCACCACGCCCAGCACCAGGTCGCGCACATCCATCGCCTGCCCTACGCCCGGAACCACCGACAACACGCCGCTGACGATGATCTGTGATGCAGAGTTGCCCTGCCCGCTGACCACGCCCATCAGCCACCGGCTGACACCTTCATCGGCCTGCTGAATCACCTGTCGGGTGGCGGCGCTCATGTGTCGTCTCCTGGCGGGGTGCCGGCATGCTTGCTGGCGTAGTCGCGCTGCTGGTCGGCGTCGATCTCGTTCGTGTAGCTGTAGTCCCCCCAGAATTGCTGGGTGTCGTACGCATCCGGGTTGAGCACCGCATCGATCTCATCCGGAAAGTAGTTGTCCAGGAGGTATTCATCCTCTTGCGCCAGGTAGCGGTCGAGCACCACTTTCGCGGAGGCTGCGTCGGTGACGCGCATGCCCAGAACTGCGTTTGGTTCCGTCTCACGTCGAGGCACGGCGTCGCGCCGGTCTTCGCCGTATTCCACGAAGGCCTGCGCATCAGGCACATCTTCCAGGCGTGCAAAGCCTTGGTCGTCGAGCTCCCCTTGCCGTACCTCGCCATTGGCAAACACCAGCTTGTAGGGAGCACCCGCCACGGGCTTTTTGTCGGGATAGGTGTAGCGCAACTCCATCCACGGCTTGGCGGTGGGCATCGGCAACTTCACCGGCGCCATACTCCTGGCCCCGCTGAAGTCATGGCTGGCTGCATGCATCACATGGCTGCCGATGGTGCCGCTGTCGATGCCGCTGGCACTCCAGCGGGTGTAGCTGCCGCCGCCGTTGATCAGCACCTCCTTCGCACCCTGGATCTCGATGCGCTCTGCGGTCATCGTGATCTTCAGCTTGGCCAGCATCTGGAGGTTGGCCTTGAGCGCACGGATGTCGATGTCTTCCCGGGCGCTGATGAGCTTGATGCCGGCCCGGTACGCGAACAGCCGCACGGCCTCGGCAGCGCTGGCCAGCAGGCTCTTGCCCGTGGCGACGCTGGTGTGCCCGCCGCTGCTGATGGCGTGGTGCTGGCCGCTGTGTTGGTGGGTGGTGGCCGGGGTGGTGCTTTCGATG
>NZ_CAXFDV010000362.1:0-10375 GCF_964001545.1 uncultured Aquincola sp. | reverse complement strand
TGGCCGCGCGCGAGAAGGCGATGCGCGAAGGCAAGTTCAAGGTGCGCATCAACAACGCCGAGCCGCGCGGCAACGTGCGCTGAGGCTCAGGCCGCCGGGCTGCCGGCGCCTCGCATCGACTCGATGCCGCTGCCCTTGCGCGCCAACGTCAGCTGGTTGTTCAGGTCTTCGCGGATCACCGCGATGAAACGCACGTTGGCCTTCTGCCGCGCCGCGAAGGTGGCCGGAATCTCGCTGCCCGAGCCGAGGTGGCCGCGCGGCGGCCAGCCGGCTTCAGCCGGCCGCTGGCGCCAGGCCCAGCCGGGCCAGCAGCTTCAGCATCGCGGGGGCGCACAGCTGGGGCAGCTCCTGCGGCGCGGCCCAGCGCCAGGCGTCGACCTCGGGCGTCATCACGCCGGTGCGGTGGTGCGCAAAGAAGCTGGTGCAGGCGCAGCCCGACAGGTCGCAGCGGTCCATGGGCAGCCGGGTGCGAAACAGGTGCAGGTCCTTCTGCGGCCGGTAGGCCTGCAGGCCCAGGTCTTCCAGGTCGTCGGGCTGCAGCACCAGGCCGGTTTCTTCCAGCACCTCGCGCACGGCCGCCTGACGCGGGCTTTCGCCGGGCTCGGCACCGCCCTTGGGCAGGTCCCACCAGCGGCTGCCGGTGGCATGGGCCAGCAGCAGCCGGCCCTGGCCATCGTCGATCACGACGCCGTACGAGGTGGTCTTCATGGGCGGCGCTCCAGCGCGGCTAGCCAGGGGTCCACGTCCTGGCCGCCGAAGGCCTGGACCAGGTAGTCCAGCAGCGCGCGGGTGCGCACCGGCACATGCTTGCGCGTGGGAATGCAGGCCCACAGCGTGAGCGAGAACACCCGCCAGCCCGGCAGCACGTGCACCAGGCTGCCGTCCTTCAAGGCCTGCCCGGCGATGAAGGTGGGCAGCGCCGCAATGCCCAGGCCGGCCAGGGTGCTGGCGTGCTTGAGGTCGCTGTTGAGCGAGCGCAGCGGCGTCAGCGCCCAGTGCACCTGCACGCGGCCTGCGTCGTCGGCTTCGTCCGTGATCTCCCGCAGCGCGGGGGGCTCGTCGGTCACCGGCTGCAGGCCCAGGCGCTCGTAGGGGTCGTTCATCGGCCGCGTGAGCATGCGGTGGCTGGCCAGGTCGGCCGGCTGCTGCGGCGTGCCGTGGCGGGCCAGGTAGCCGGGCGATGCACACAGCACCACCTCGCTGCGCGCCAGGCGGCGGGCCACGAAGTCGCCCTCCAGCGGGTCGCGGCTCCACAGCACGGTGATGTCCTGGCTGTCGTCCATCTCGTCCGACAGGCCGGTGGCGCTGATCTCCACCGTGACCTGCGGAAAGCGGTCGTGAAAGCCCGGCAGCACCTGGGCCAGCTGGTGCACCGCAAAGGCCGGCGGGCAGCGCAGCCGCACCACGCCGCGTGGGTCGCGGTGGGCGCTGTGCACTTCGGCTTCGGCCGCTTCCACCTCGGCCAGGATGCCGCGGGCGCGCTCCACGTAGTGCTCGCCGATCTCGGTGAGCGACAGGTGCCGCGTGGTGCGGTGGATCAGGCGCGTGCCCAGCCGCGCTTCGAGTTCGGCCACCAGGCGGGTGACGCCGGCCGGCGCCATGTTCAGGGCCCGCGCCGCAGCGGCAAAGCTGCCTTCGTCGACGACACGCAGCAGCGTGCGCATGGCTTTGAGTTGGTCCATGCCTGCATTGTCGTGTTCTGATGACGGGCATGAGCCGTTCCTCCCGTCGCCGCGCCCCGCCCGGGCATCCTGCGTTCTCCTTGTCGCGCCGGGCGCTGCTGGCCGCCTTGCCCGCTGCGGCGCTGCCGGCGGTGGCGCTGCCCGCGGGCAACGGCCCAGCCCCGGCCTTCAGCACCCTGGCGCTGCGCAGCCCGGCCAGCCGCCGTGCGGCGCCCTTCATGGCCGGCGTGTGCCTGTGCCCCGGCGACGTGCCGGCCGGCCGCCAGCTGCAGCTGCTGTTGGCGGACGGCCGCCCCGCCGTTGCGCAGGCCACGGTGAAGAACCGCCACCCCGATGGTTCGGCGGCGTTCGCCATCGTGGCCGGGCATGCCGACGTGCAGGCCGGCCGGCCCACGCTGCTGCAGCTGGCCAGCGCCCCGCTACCGGCGCTTTCGCCGCCGCCGCTCACGCTGGCCGACCTGCAGCGCGGCGGCACGGTGGTGAGCATCGAGGCCGAAGGCTTCGGCACCGCCACCTGGCAAGGCGAAGGCTGGTTGCGCGGCGCCGAGCCGTGGGTCAGCGGGCCGCGCATGTCGTCGTGGATCTTCAGCCAGCCTGCGGGCACCGATGCGCACCTGATGCTGCGGCTGGAGCTGTGCCTGTATGCCAACGGCGAGGTGGAGGTGTTTCCGTACGTGGAAAACGGCTGGCTGCTGGTGCCCGGCCCCACGCACAAGCAAGCGCGCTTCGTGGTGCAGCTGGACGGCCGCACCTGCTTCGACCGCGTGGTGGGCCTGGGCCACCACACCCGCACGCCCCTGATCGACGGCCGTGCGATGAGCCACTGGAACGGGCCCGAGCCGCGTGTGGCGCCCAAGCAGGATCGCGCCTACCTCATCGCCACGCAGCGTGTGGTGCGGCCCGACCCCGGCACCCACTACGCGAGATGGACCGGCCTGGCCAACGCCAGCTACCAGCCGCTGCAGCGGGGCCTGTTTCGCACCGGCATGTACGGCGGTGGCCATTACGAAGGCATTGCGCCGCAACCCGGCTGGGAAGTGGCCTACCTGGTGTCGGATGATCCGCTGGCCTATGAATCGATGCTTCGCCAGGGCTGGTCCTGGGGCCGCTACGGCATCCATTACCGCGACGAGAAGACCGGCCGCCCGGTGGCCTTTTCCGAGCACCCGTTGACGCAGATGGCCGGCCCCGCACAAGGCCCCAGCCACTTCGCCGGGCTGGATACCTATGCCACGCTGCGCTACACGCCGGCCCCCACCGGCGACATGCCGGCCGGCGAAGACGAATACGCCATCACCCATTCGCCGGCGCCGCCGTATGGCGCCTACCTGGCCAGCGGCCGCCACTACCTGATGGAGCAGTGCCAGTTCCAGGCCACGGCCAACTACCTGGCCAAGGGCATGTCGCGCGAGCGCAGCGACGGCCTGTGCCTGTACGCGGTGCACCAGCTGCGCGGCACCGCCTGGTTCCTGCGCACGTTGTTCCTGGCCGCGGTGGCCACGCCCGACGACCATCCGCTCAAACGCGAGTTGCAGCATTCGGTCAAGGCCAACGTCGACTTCTACTGGCAGCGGGTGGTGGCCCAGCCCAACAACCCGTTCGGCACCGTGCCGCAGTGGGGCTCTGGGGTGTCGATCCAGACCTGGCAGCACGACTTCCTGGTGGCCAGCTGGGGCCTGGGCCTGGCGGCGCAGGCGGCCGGCGATGCGGCCACCCGCAGCCGCATGGCGCAGGTGTTCCAGTACCTGGCCAAGGGCACCATCGGCCGCCTGGGCGGCACCGGGCCCCATGAGTTCCTGTACGTGCACCAGACCGGCCAGCAGGCCGACCCACACGGGCCCGATGGCGATGCACCCATCATCGTGCCGTCACCGGCCGGGGTGGACCCGGCGACGGTGGACTTCGAGAAGGGCACCGGCCCCTGGTGCCGCGACTGGGGCGAGATCTTCCGCAACGCGGTGGGCTTTCCCAACCCGGGCGTGGCCGGGCCGCTGGCTTTCGGCTTCTACCCCGACCCGGGCAGCTTCTGGGCGCAGATGCACCTGGCGCTGGACGAATGCGACCGCCACCAGGCGCCCGGCACCGCCGAAGCGCTGGCCCGCCTGCGCGGGGCCGCCAACTTCGCCGAGCTGGGCGCGGCCATCCGCCAGCAAAAGCTGCTGGCCTGCTGCCGCAGCACGCTGGCGGTGCTGCCGACGCACCCGGCCCGGCCGGCCGCATGAAGTGCCGCCTGTGCCACCGGCCGCTGGAAGCGCTGGACCCGCAGCGCGGCCAGACGCTGTGCCGCCGCGCCGCCTGCCAGCAGCGCAACGAGGCGCAGCGCATCGAGGCCGAACGGCAGGCCATGACCGACGCCGGCCTGGCCGCCGCGCGCCAGCTGACGGGTGGCAGCCGCGTGGGTGAAGCGGTGTGGCTGCTGCCGTACCAGGCCACGCTGGTGCCCACGCGGCCTGATGAGCGCGAAGTGGTGCGTGAGGCCTGGCGGCAGGCCGCGATGGAGGCGGCCCGGCAGCTGGCCGCGGGCGCGGGCCCTGAAGAAGCGCAGGTCGACGATGCAACGGCCATGGCTGCCGCCGCTGCAGGCGCCGCCTTGTGCCGCCATTGCCAGGGCCGCTGCTGCACCGCAGGCCTTGGCGACCATGCCTTCCTGCACGACGGTGCGCTGCAGCGCTGGCTGCTGCGCCATCCCGGCCAGCCGCCCGAAGCGGCGGTACAAGCCTACCTGCAGGCCTTGCCGGCCGAGCATGTGCAGGGGTCGTGCCTGTTCCATGGCGCGCGGGGTTGCGCGCTGCCGCGGGAAGACCGCGGCGATACCTGCAATGCCTACGGCTGCCTGCCGTACCGCACGCTGGCAGAGGCGGTGACGCAGCAGCCGCCGCAGGCGGTGCTGGTGCTGCGCGCCAGAGGGGGCCGACTGGCGTCGGCCCAGGTCATTGCGCCCGATGGCAGCATGCAGTCGCTGCCGCCACCGGACACCCAGCCGGCGTGAGCCGGCTGCCGCACATTACAGCGCGGCGTCCTTGAGCTTCTTCAGCGAACGCACCTTCACCTTCACGGTGGCGGGCTTGGCTGCAAACACGCGCTCCTGCTTGGTGAAGGGGTCGATGCCGGTGCGCTTCTTCTTGGCCGGCACGGCCTGGGCGGTGACCTTCAGCAGGCCGGGCAGCGTGAATTCGCCCAGGCCCTTCTTGCTCAGCGAAGCGACCATGGTGGCTTCCAGCGCGGCCATCACGGCCTTGGCGGCCTTGGGGTCCACGGCGGCGGTGTCGGCCAGGTGGGCGATCAGGCTGGTCTTGTTGAAGGCCGTCTTGATGGGCTTCATCGCGCCGCCGGCGGCTGCCGCCTTCTTGGCGACGGGCGCCTTGGCGGGCGCTGCCTTCTTGGCGACAGGGGCGGCCTTCTTGGCAGCCGGCGCCTTCTTGGCGGCGACCTGGACCGGTGCCTTCTTGGCGGCAACGATCTTCTTGGCGGGCGTGGTCTTCTTGGCGGTAGCCATCGTGATGTTCTTTCGAGAGTATGAAAAAGCGCGATGCGCGCGGCCGCGATTCTAGGAACTGTGCCGAATGCTGCCGCGGCAGGCCGTTTGCTGCGCCTGCTGGCACCGTGCGCAAAGCTATCATGAGGGCATCCGCCCGCACCCCGGGCGGCTTCGCACTTGGCTAGACAAGCTGCAGGCCTGGCCCTGTCATGCCGCCGTTCCGCGGCTGCTGTCTGGCCCGCGAAGCGGGCAAGGAAGTCAGCATGGTGGAACATCCGGCAGCCACGCGTGGCCCACGTCATCGCTATCTGCAGTCGCGCCTGGGTCTCATCGTGCTGGCCGTGGCGCTGCCGCTGCGGGTGCTGCTGGCCCGCTCCATCCACGAGGCACGCGGCAAGGCCGAAGAACGCAGCTACGCCCTGCTCAAGCAGCGCGCCGACCAGGTGGCCAGCCGCGCCACCGACATGCTGGAAAAGGCCGAGCACCTGCTGAACTTCATCGCCAGCCGGCCACGGCTGCGCCTGCTCGACCAGGACGCCTGCACCACGCTCATGTCCGGCGTGGCAGGCGGTCATTCGGCCTACACCAACATCGGCCTGTTCGACGGCAGCGGCCGCGTGGTGTGCAGCTCCACCGTCAATCGCACCCGCACCCAGTTTGGCGACGAGGCCTGGTTCCGCAACGGCCTCCAGAGCGACGGTCCGTGGCTGAGCGACCCCATCCGCGGTCCGCTCAGCGGCCGCTGGGTGGTGTACATGACCACGCCGGTATACGGCGATGCCGGCCTCAAGGTGGGTCTGCTGGCGGTGTCCATCGACCTGCAGCCGCTGGTCGCGGCGATGGAACCGCTGGCGGCCGGGCCGGGCCATTCGGCCGTGCTGCGCAAGGACCGCAAGCTCTATGTGGTGCGCCAGCCCGAGCCGCAGCGCTGGATCGGCCAGCCGCTGCCGGCGGGCTTGCTGTCGCCTTCGCAGCTGGCCGGCGCACCGGTGCAGATGGCCGTGGGCGTGGACGGCACGCCGCGGGCCTTTGCCATCACCGCGTTGCCCAAGTTCGGCCTGGAAGCGGTGGCCGCCATGCCCGCCGCGCAGGTGTATGCCCAGGCCAATGCCGAAGCGCTGCGCGGCCTGGGCGCCGCGGCATTGGCCATCGGGCTGGGCCTGGGTGCCGCGGTGTTCGCCTCGCGGCGTGTGACCCGCGCGCTGAGCAGCGTGGCCGACACCGCACGCCGGCTGCAGGCCGGCGCCACCGACGTGCGGGCCGACGAGCAGCTGCCCGGCGAGTTCGGCGAGGTGGCCACCGAGTTCAACCGGCTGATGGACCGCAACAACGAGCGTGCCACGCAGCTGCTGCTGTCGCAGCGGCGGGCCGAGCGGTTGCGCCGCTTTTATGAAACCTTGTCGGCCACCGGCCAGGCCATCGCCCGCCAGGCCAGCCCGCAAGCCCTGTACGAAGCGGTGTGCCGCGCCTGCGAAGACACCGGCCTGGCGCAGCGGGCGCACATCGACCTGCGGCAAGGCGGTGGCGGCGCAGCGCTGCTGCCGGCGCCGGCGGGCCGGCGCGCCGAACGGGCCGGCCCTTCGCCAGCCGCCTGGGGCGGCCATGAGACGGCCATCGCCGCGCAGGCGCTGGCGCACCGGCGCGCGGTGACCGAGCAGGCGCCCGGCTGCCTGCCGGTGGCGGCGGTGCCGTTCTCGGTGGACGACGAGGTGGTGGGCGTGCTCACGCTGCTGGGCCCCGACCCGGACGCCTTCGAGGGCGACATGGCCACGCTGCTGTCCGAGCTGGGCCGCGAGATCTCCTTCGGGCTGGAGCTGGACCGCCACAAGCAGGCGCGTGCCGCGCTCACCGCCGCCGAGGCCGCCAATCGCGCCAAGACCACCTTCCTGTCGCATGTGAGCCATGAGCTGCGCACGCCGCTCAATGCGGTGCTGGGCTTTGCGCAGCTGGGCCGCGCCGCGCATGCCGAAGGGCGGCATGAGCCGGTGGAAGGCTACCTGGCCCATGTGCTGTCGGCCGGCGGCCAGCTGCGGTCCTTGATCGACGACCTGATGGACGTCTCGCGCATCGAGTCGGGCGAGATGTCCATCGAGATGGCCGACGTGGACGTGCTGGCCAAGATGGCCCACATCGCGCAGCTCCATGCGCCGCTGGCGGCCGAGCGCAACGTCAGCTTCCACACCGAGTTCGCGCCCGGCGACCGGCTGCCGATGCGGTCCGACCCGCTGCGCCTGCGCCAGGTGCTGATGAACCTGGTGAGCAACGCCATCAAGTACAACCGGCCCGGTGGCCACGTCACGCTGGATGCGCGGCGCGAAGGGCAGAACGTGCGGCTGCAGGTGCGCGACAACGGCCACGGCATGTCCGACAGCCAGCTCGACAAGCTGTTCCAGGCCTTCAACCGCATGGGCCGCGAGAAGACCTCGATCGAAGGCACGGGCATCGGCCTGTTCATCACCAAGCGCCTGGTGGAGCTGCTGGGCGGCAGCCTGCAGGTGCAAAGCCGTGAGGGCGTGGGCACCACCGTCACCGTCACGCTGCCCTACGTGGCGCCCACCGGCCCACGGGTGCCGGCGCCCCGGCCCGCGCTGGCCGAGGCGGCGCCGATGGCCGGCCGGGTGCTGTACATCGAGGACAACCCGGTCAATGCGATGCTGGTGCAGCACTTCTTCGCGGCGCATCCCCAGCTGGCGCTGGTGGTGGCCGATACCGGCGAGCAGGGCCTGGCCCAAGCGGCCGCGCTGCAACCCGACCTGGTGCTGCTGGACATGCAGCTGCCCGACCTGACCGGCCTTCAGGTGATGGCCCGGCTGCGCGCCGATGCCCGCACCGCCGGCCTGCGCGTGGTGGCGCTGTCGGCCAATGCGATGCCGCAGGACGTGGACGCCGCGCTGCAAGCCGGCGTGGAAGCCTACTGGGCCAAGCCCATCGACTTCGCCCAGCTGGGCGCCGGCGTGGCCCGCATCCTGGCCGAGGCACATGCCGCAGCCGGCCCCGACCTGGAGCTGCCGTTGCCGGCGGATGACTTGGGGGCAGCGCGGGGTTAAGCTGAAAGCTCCACTTTTACCCAACCGCTTGGGTTTTTGCTAGCATGCCAACTGTGCTTCGCATCGGCGGGCTGCGCGTGGTGATCTATCCGAACGATCATCGCCCCGCACATGTTCACGTGATGGGCAACGGCTGTGAGGCAGTATTCAAGCTGAATTGCCCCCACGGGCCACCGCAGTTGCGCGAGAACTTCGGTTTCACGCAAGGCGAACTCGGCCGCATACATGCGGCTTTGGCCAGCCAACTGGCGCTTTCGTGCGCCGAATGGAGCAGGATTCATGGCTATACGTGACGAAGAGGCGGTCGCAGCCAACGCGCGAGCTGCTGCGCGGTTGGCCAGGACGCCAACGGCCCTTTCGGCGCGGTACGACCGCCGCATCGGCCGCATCGTGATCGCGCTCAGCACCGGCGTGGACATTGCCTTCAAGCCGCAGAGTGCGCAGGGCTTGGAGATGGCGACCCCACGGGATCTGGCAGAGATCGAGGTGTCGCCCTCGGGGCTCGGTCTGCATGTTCCTGCGCTGGACGCAGACCTTTATCTGCCGGCGCTGCTTGACGGCTTTTTCGGCTCGCGCAAGTGGATGGCCGCCAGTCTGGGGCAGGCAGGAGGGCGCGCTTCGACGCAGGCCAAGGCCGCCGCCTCCAGGGCCAACGGCAAGCTGGGCGGGCGACCCAGGAAGGTCACCGAATCTGCCTGAGCCTGGGCTTCGGCCTGCGCAGGGCTTGACCCCGCCGCCGCGCCGGTCGCCCGGCTGGGTCACACTGGGCGCTCGTCCACTTGACCCGCCTGCCTGTGACCATCCTGCTCACCGCCAACCCCTGCGTGTCCGTCTGCAAGCTCGATGACGACGGCGTGTGCATCGGCTGCGGCCGCAGCCGCGCCGAGATGAAGGGCTGGAAGGCCATGGCGCCCGAGACCCGCCACGACATCAACATGCGGCTGCTGGCCACGCAGGACAAGCCGGTGCGCAAGCGCCTGATCAAGGCCCTGCGCAAAGACATCGGCAAGGACATCGGCAAAGACATCGGCAAGGACAAGCGATGAACGCACCCGCCACCCCGCAACAACCGCCCGCGCTGCTGGCGCTGGACTGGGGCACCTCCAACCTGCGGGCCTTCCTGCTGGCGGCCGATGGCACACCGCTGGCCGAACGCGGCAGTGCCCGTGGCATCCGCCAGCTGGCGCAGCCCGGGCCGGCCGGCTTCGAGCAGGCGCTTGCGGAGGTGGCCGGCGACTGGCTGCGCGACCAGCCCGGCCTGCCCATGGTGGCCTGCGGCATGGTGGGCAGCGCCCAGGGCTGGCAGGAGGCGCGCTACGTGGCCTGCCCGGCCGACGTGGCCACGCTGGCCGGCCAGGCGGTGGTCATCCGCACCGCGCATGGGCCGCTGCACGTCGCGCCGGGCCTGATCGACCGGCCCGCCGTGGGCGGCTCGCAGCCGCCCGACGTGATGCGCGGCGAAGAGATCCAGATCGCCGGCGCGCTGGCGCTGCAGCCCGCACTGGCCGAGCGCGCCTGCCTGCTGCTGCCCGGCACCCATGCCAAGTGGGCGCAGGTGCAACAAGGCCGGGTCACCGGTTTTCGCACCTTCATGACCGGCGAGCTGTATGCGCTGCTGCGCCGCCATTCGCTGCTCGGGCAGACCATGCCGGCCGAGGGCGAAGCCGGCACCGGCAGCGACGAAGCCGCGTTCAACGCCGGCCTGGCACGGGCCGGCCAGGCCGGGCCCGGCGACCTGGCGCACCAGCTGTTCGGCACCCGCACGCTGGGGCTCACCGGCCAGCTCACGCCGCAAGGCCAGGCCGATTACCTCTCGGGCCTGTTGATCGGGCACGAGCTGGTGGCCGGCCTGGCCGCCATCGCCGATGACCACCACGGCACGCCGCCGCTGGCGCTGATCGGCGACCCGGCGCTGCTGGCCCGTTACGCAGGCGCGCTGCGTGCCCTGGACCACGCACCGGCGGCCCTGCTGGGCAACACCGCGCCCCAGGGCCTGCACCAGTTTGCGCAGGCTGCCGGCCTGCTGACCCAAGGACTTGCCGCATGAGCCTCATCACTCCCCATCCCCATCCCCATCCCCAAGCCCATCTGCTGGCCCACCGCTTTGCGCAGGCGCAGCGCCTGCTGCCGCTGGTGGCCATCCTGCGCGGCCTGCAGCCGGCCGAAGC
>NZ_CAXFDV010000361.1:0-6663 GCF_964001545.1 uncultured Aquincola sp. | reverse complement strand
TCCGCGTGGTGGCTGACGACGTGCACCTGGGTGGCACGCTGGGCAAGTACGCCGTGACCGAACTCAAGGGCAAGTCGATCGCCGTCATCGACGACCGCACCGCCTACGGCCAAGGCGTGGCCGACGAATTCGAGAAGGGCGTGAAGGCCGCCGGCGGCAAGACCGTGGGCCGTGAATTCACCAACGACAAGGCGACGGACTTCACCGCCATCTTGACCAGCCTGAAGGGCAAGAAGCCCGATGTGGTCTTCTTCGGCGGCATGGACGCCGTGGCCGGCCCGATGCTGCGCCAGATGAAGCAGCTGGGCATCGACGCCAAGTTCATGGGCGGCGACGGCATCTGCTCGGGCGAGCTGCCCAAGCTGTCCGCCGGCACCATGGGTGACGGCCAGGTCGTGTGCGCGGAAGCCGGCGGCGTGGAAGGCGAGCAAAAGGCCGCCATGGACAAGTTCAAGACCGACTTCAAGAAGAAGTTCAACGCCGACGTCCAGATCTACGCGCCGTACGTGTACGACGCCGTGATGGTGATGGCCGACGCGATGGTCAAGGCCAATTCCGCCGAGCCGGCCAAGTACCTGCCGGTGCTGGCCAAGGAAAACTACAAGGGTGTGACCGGCACCATCGCCTTCGACGAAAAGGGCGATATCAAGAACGGCGCGCTGACCCTGTTCACCTACAAGGGTGGCAAGCGCGAACAGATCGCCGTCGTGCGCTGATCGCGGGTTTCCAACCCCCTCTGAAAACGCCCGCCCTGCGGGCGTTTTTTTATGCCTTGTCCTTGCCGGCGCATGGAACCGGCCCCTGCACCCACACTCCACCTGAGGAGCCGACAAAACAAGCAGGAGGGCGGGTGTGCCACACAGCGTTTCATTGATCACCACCATCGCCGCGGCCTTGGGTCTGGCGTTGTTACTGGGGTTTGCAGCCGCCCGGCTCAAGCTGCCGGCGCTGGTGGGTTATCTCGTGGCCGGCGTGCTCATCGGTCCTTCCACGCCCGGCTTCGTGGCCGACCTGGACATTGCCAGCCAGCTGGCCGAGATCGGCGTGATGCTGCTGATGTTTGGCGTCGGCCTGCATTTTTCGCTGGACGACCTGTTGGCGGTGCGCCGCATTGCCTTGCCGGGCGCCGTGGTGCAGATGACGGTGGCCACGCTGCTGGGTGGCCTGGTCAGCTGGGCCTGGGGCTGGAGCCTGGGCGCGGGGCTGGTGTTCGGCCTCAGCCTGTCGGTGGCCAGCACGGTGGTGCTGCTCAAGGCGCTGGAATCGGCGGGCGTGCTCGATTCGATGAACGGCCGCATCGCCGTGGGCTGGCTGGTGGTGGAAGACCTGGCGATGGTGCTGGTGCTGGTGCTGCTGCCACCGCTGGCCGGCTGGCTGGGCGGCCAGGCGGCGCCGGGGCCCGAACTGCTGCGCAGCGTAGGCTGGACGCTGCTGCAGGTGGCCGTGTTCATCGGCCTGATGCTGCTGGTGGGCCGGCGCGTGTTTCCATGGCTGCTGTGGCAGGTCACGCGCACCGGCTCGCGCGAGCTGTTCACGCTGTGCGTGGTGGCGGCGGCGGTGGGCATTGCCTATGGCTCGGCGGCGCTGTTCGGAGTCTCTTTCGCGCTGGGCGCCTTCTTCGCCGGCATGGTCATGCGCGAATCGGAGTTTTCGCACCGCGCCGCCGAAGAATCGCTGCCGCTGCGCGATGCCTTTGCCGTGCTCTTCTTCGTGTCGGTGGGCATGCTGTTCGACCCGCATGTGCTGATCGACGAGCCGCTGAAGGTGCTGCTGGTGGTGGCCATCGTGGTGGTGGGCAAGTCGCTGGCGGCCACGCTCATCGTGCTGCTGTTCCGCTACCCGCTGAACACGGCGCTTACGGTCTCGGCCGGCTTGGCGCAAATCGGTGAGTTCAGCTTCATCCTGGCGGCGCTGGGCATGAAGCTGGGGCTGCTGCCGGCCGAAGGGCAAAGCCTGATCCTGGCCGGCGCCTTGATCTCGATGGCGCTCAACCCGCTGGTGTTCGCGGCCATTCAGCCGGCGCGGCGCTGGATCCTGCGCCACTCGGCACTGGCCCGCCGGCTGGAGGCCTCGGACGACCCGCTGGCCGAACTGCCCACCACCACGGCCGAGCGCTTCCTCTCAGGCCAGGTCGTGCTGGTCGGTTATGGGCGGGTGGGCCGCCGCATTGCCGCGGCGCTGGCCGAAGCTGGCGTGCCTTATGTGGTGGCCGAGCAGAACCGTGAACTGGTGGAGGCGCTGCGCAGCCAGGGCGTGCCGGCGGTGTCGGGGGATGCGGCCGATCCGGCGGTGCTGATCCAGGCCCACGTGGCCCGGGCCAGCATGCTGGTCATCGCCACGCCTGACACGCTGGACGTGCGACAAATGGCCGAGACGGCCAACCTGCTGAACCCGGGCATCGAGATCGTGGTGCTCACCCACAACGAATCCGAGGGCGAGTTGCTGCAGCGCGAGCAGCGCATCGGGCGCGTGTTCGTGGGCGAGCGTGAACTGGCCACGGCGATGGTGCACTTCGTGCTGGGGCGCTTCGGCAAGGCCTGAAGGGCAGGCAAGGGCGGGCAAGCGCAGGCATGCAAAAAGGGCCGGTGCGTGGCCGCACCGGCCCTCTTGTTCAGTCTCCCGTCGATCAGGCCGGGGTGGAGTCGCGCAGCGCCTTGATCTGGTCGTGGTTGGCTTGCACGCCCTGCATCTGGCGCTCCAGCACCTGGCGCACTTCGGCCGGCAGCTCTTCCTTCAGGGCCTTGCGGTAGGCCGCCAGCGCGGTGTCTTCGCCGCGCTCGCACTCGGCCAGCACCGCGTGGTCGCCACTGCCCGGCGTCAGCGCTTCCTTGATGGACACCCAGCCGCGGTGCAGCGCACCGGCGGCACTGCCGCCTTCTTCCGGCTTGCCACCGAAGCGCACCACCAGGGTCTGCAGCTCGGCGGCGCCGCGGGCGCAGTCGGCCGCGCGGCGTTGCAGGGTTTCCTTCAGCGCGGGCGCATCCACGCGCTCAGCCGATTTGGCAAAGCCGTATTCGCCGTCCTTGGAAGTCTCGATCAGGTCGTTCAGTACTCCGATCACGTCGCGGTCGTTCATGCCTAACTCCTTCGTTCAAGTCCAATGACCCGGCCATGATGGCCAGCGCGCACCCGCGGGGCAGCCGGCGGTGGGTGCTTGTGCCTGTACGAAAGGGCCTACCCCACCCGGCCTCGTGCCTGACAAGCCGTCAGGCGGCCGCCCGTGCCGGACAATGCACCATGTCTTTTGCCTCCCTGGGCCTGTGCCCCGCCTTGCAGCAAGCCGTCGAAGCCCGCGGCTACGAGCAACCCACCGACATCCAGTCCAGCGCCATCCCCGCCGTGTTGCGTGGTGTCGACGTGATGGCCCAGGCCCACACCGGCTCGGGCAAGACGGCGGCTTTCGTGCTGCCGCTGCTGCAGCAGCTGCTGGCCACCCACCGTGAAGGCCCGCGCCGCCTGCGCGCCCTGGTGCTGGTGCCCACGCGCGAGCTGGCGGCGCAGGTGGCCGACACCTGGCAGGAGATGACCCGTGAACTGCCTGTGCGCGTGAAGACCGTGGCGGTGTTCGGCGGCGTCTCCATCAACCCGCAGATGATGGCCTTGCGCGGTGACGCCGACTTCGTGGTGGCCACGCCGGGCCGCCTGCTCGACCTGGTGCAGCACAACGCGCTGCGGCTGGATGGTGTGCAAACCCTGGTGCTGGACGAAGCCGACCGCCTGCTGGACCTGGGCTTTGCCGACGAATTGCAGCGTGTGCTGGCGCTGCTGCCTAACCGCCGCCAGAACCTGCTGTTTTCCGCGACCTTCGCCCCGGGCGTGCAGGCATTGGCAGAGTCTCTGTTGCACCAGCCGGTGCAACTGCAGGCTGCGCAGGTGGTGGCCCAGGTGCCACCCGACATCCTCCAGCGCGCCATCGTGGTCGACCCGCCGAGGCGCACGCAACTGCTTCGCCATCTGGTGGAGCAGGGCACGGGAGAAGGCAGCACGCGCCAGGTGCTGGTGTTCGCCGCCAGCCGCTACACCACCGAACTGGTGGCCGACAAGCTGCGGCGCGCCGGCATCCCCGCCGCTGCGCTGCACGGCGAGCTGAGCCAGGGCGCCCGCACCGAAGCCTTGGCCGCTTTCAAATCAGGCGCTCTGCGGGTGCTGGTGGCCACCGACCTGGCGGGCCGCGGCATCCATGTGCCGCGCCTACCGATGGTGGTGAACTACGACCTGCCGCGCTCGGCCACCGACTACACCCACCGCATCGGCCGCACAGGTCGGGCAGGGGCCAGCGGCGTGGCCATCAGCTTCGTCACCCCGGCGTCGGAGGCGCATTTCCGCTTGATTGAAAAGCGCCAGGGGCAGCGGCTGCCACGCGAGCAGGTGGCGGGGTTCGAGCCTGCCGATCCTGTCGCGCCGTCGGTGGCGCCAGTGGCGGATGTGAACGGCGGCGTCAAAGGCCGGCGTAAAAGCAAGAAGGACAAGTTGCGCGAGGCCGCAGCGGCGGGTGCGGCGGATGGCCCATTGAAGCGTGATTAATTGCCAAATTGGCGTTCTTGTGGCTTCAAGATGACGTTCAATCATCACATCCATCAAATCAAGGGGGTGGGTGGATGGATCGGATCCCGGAGACTTGGATCTCTCGCCCCACCCAAGGGGCGCCGTCCAACAGGGATCACATCCAATGAAACTCCATCACTTCGCTGTAGCCGCCGCGCTGGCCGTCGTCGGTGTCCAGTCTTTTGCTGCCAGCCAGTCTGAAAGCTTCACCACCGACCCGCAGTCGTCGACCTTCGCTTTCAGCGTCAAGGACATCACCGCCGGCACCAGCACCTTCAGCTTCACGCTGGACACCAGCAAGGGCGCCACTGCTGGCGTGTACGACATCAGCGGCACCGTCAGCGGCGGCAACTTCTCGTTCAGCAGCATCACGCTGAATTCGCAGCCCTGGGACCTGACGGTGAACAACAAGGGCAAGGCGCTGTTCGGCGAAGTGGCTCTCACCTCGGCCCTTCCGCTCACCCTCACCTTCACCGGCACGCAGTTCGGTGCCGCCAAGGGCGCCTTCAGCGGCCAGCTGCTGCTGACCCCCGTGGCCGCGGTGCCGGAACCTGAAACCTACGCCCTGATGCTGGCCGGCCTGGGTGCGGTCGGCCTGATCGCCTTCCGTCGTCGGTCGATGTAAGCACCGCGAAGTGCTGGCAAAACGGGCCCTTCGGGGCCCGTTTTGTTTCTGGGTGCGCCGTGAGGCGCCCATAAAAAAAGCGGGCCTTGCGGCCCGCCAAGCACATTCCAAATGTGCCAGGAGGAAGATCAGGCGGCTTCTTGATGGCGACCGGCCATCAGGATGGAAGCATGCAGGCGGTTGACCGCGTCGTTGGCCGAAGCCTTGCCGTGGCTGGTCAGCAGGTTCCACACGAGTTCGTCGTCCATGCGAAAGCGGCACAGCAAGGTGTTGCCCGAGGCAATCTTCATGATCTGCGCGGCCGACAGCGTGCCGATCAGCGTCGCGGTGTCTTCGCTGATGCCCAGGCGGTAGAGCGCCTGCTCGCGATCGGCGCGAATCAGGCTTTGCGCCAGCATCAGGTAGCTGAGGTTGGCTTCACGGATTTCGGCGAGGATCTGGTCGGCGGTCATGGCGGGCTCCTGGGTGGTGGCAGCGTCTGGGGCGTGCTGCGATGGAGGTAACTTTAGAACCCCGAACAGGGGGGCGACAGTGGCCCATCTCTGTGTGTTGAGTCCCGCTTTTTCCAGGCTCTTGTCAGGCAACTTCCTACACCGCGCATGGTTTTCAGACGTTTATCGGGCGTTCATCGCTCGCCCGCCTGGCTTGGCGCGGCGGTGGGCCTGGCGCTGTGGCTGGGCGGCTGCGCCAGCCAGCAACGCGTGGCGCCCACCACGGTGGGGCCGCAGCAGGTGGCGGCGATCGCCCGCATCGCCGATGCCGAATGGCGCCGCTGGGGCAGCGGCTGGGCCGGCAGCCAGGGCGGTGAGGGCTGCGCCTTGCTGCCCGATGGCCGCTGCCGGCCGGTGGACGACGGATGCGGCGCCGAGCAGACGGCCGCGTTGTGCCCCGTGGTCAACGAGTACTGGCGCGCCCTGGGTGCCAACGGCACCGGGCGCGAACGGCACAGCTGTGGCCAGACCGACCGTTGCGTGGCCGAATGGCGCCCCGAGTTCGGCCAGCCCGAGCGCACCGCTCCCTGGTCGGCCGCATTCGTCAGCGCGGTGATGCGGCAGGCGGGCTTTTCACCGCGCGAGTTCCGCTTCGCGGCTGCCCATGCGCAGTACATCGTGGCAGCACGCGACGGCCTGAGCTCCGCTTTCGAGGCGCTGCCCACCCCGGCGCCGGTGCTGCCCGGCGATCTGGTGTGCCTGCCGCGCACCGCCGATGCCGCGCAGCGCCCGCTGCCGCTGTCGGCCATCCGCGATGGCCAGGGCGCCGGACCGCCCACCCCCATGCACTGCGATGTGGTGGTGTCCATCGACGCCGCGGCCCGGCGGGTGCAGGTGGTGGGCGGCAACGTGCAGCAGTCGGTGCTGCGCCGCGAATTGACGCTGCAGCCCGACGGCCGGCTGGCCTGGCAGCCGCGGGCCGACGCGGCCTGGTCGGTGGTGCTGCGCCCGCGCAGGGCGCCGGCGGCCGCGCCGGTGTGCATGGGCAGCGACTGCTGACAC
>NZ_CAXFDV010000360.1:0-3275 GCF_964001545.1 uncultured Aquincola sp. | reverse complement strand
GTGCTGCAAAGCAAGGTGGCGGTGTTCGTCGAGCTGTTCCAGCAGCGGCGCGCGCTGGCGCAGACGGTGGGCGAGCTGCAGCGGGTGATCGCGCTCAACGAGGCGATGGTGGCGGTGCTGACCCACGACCTGCGCACGCCGCTGCAGGCCATGATGGCCGGCGCCGACCTGATCCGCCGCAAGTCGGCCGACGAAGGCGCGCGTCAGGCGGCCGACGGCATCCGCTCCAGCGGCCAGCGCATGAACCGCATGATCGCGCAGCTGCTCGATTTCTCGCGCATCCGCTCGGGCTCGCTGCAGATCGACAAGGCACCGGCCGACCTGGGCGCGCTGTGCCGCCAGGTGCTGGACGAGATCCGCCAGGCGCGGCCCGATGCCCGCATCGAGCTGCAGACCGAAGGCGACCTGCAGGCCCGCTTCGACCCGGACCGGCTGATGCAGGTGATCGCCAATCTGGTGAGCAATGCGGTGCAGCACGGCTCGCCCGAAGAGCCGGTGTCGCTGCGGCTGGACGGCACGCAGCCCGAGGTCATCGGCGTGGAGGTGAGCAACACCGGCACGCTGCCGCCCGCGGTGCGCGAGCGGCTGTTCGAGCCCTTCCGCACCAGCAGCGCCAGCAGCGGCGGGCTGGGGCTGGGCCTGTACATCGTGGCCCAGTTCCTGGAAGCGCATGGCGGCCAGGTGCAGGGCCGCTCCACCGACGAAGGCCGCACCGTGTTCAGCTTCAGCCTGCCGCGCGACCTGCCGCTGCCGCCGGCCGCCTGAGCGCTGGCGCCCCGGCTGCGCCACACTTGCGCATGGCCCCCGAACCCACCCGCCCCGCCGACCCGCCCGCGGCGCCAGCCGCGCCCGCGGGCTACTGGCAACGCAACCGGCGCCTGATCGGCGTGCTGCTGCTGGTGTGGTCGGCCGTCACCTTCTGCGCGCTGTTCTTCGCGCGCGAACTGAGCTTCCAGTGGCTCAACTGGCCCTTCAGCTTCTGGTTCGCGGCCCAGGGCGCGCTGGTGATGTACGTGCTCATCATCGCGCTGTACGCGCGGGTGATGAACCGGGCCGATGAGGCGGCGCGGGGCGAGCCCTGAGGCAGGCCCCGGCGCTGTTTCAGCCCGCCGCCACCGGCAGCCGGGCCAGGGCCTGCACCGTGGCCAGGCAGGCGCGGGCGGCTTCGCCGCCCTTGGTCACGAAGTGCTCGCTGAAGTAGCGGCGGTGCTCTTCATGCTCGTGGAAGTGGTGCGGCGTGAGCACCGCCGAGATCACCGGCACGCCGGTGTCCAGCTGCACGCGCATCAGGCCGTCGATCACCGCATGGGCGACGAAGTCGTGGCGGTAGATGCCGCCATCGACCACCAGAGCGCAGCCGACGATGGCGGCATAACGGCCCGAGCGGGCCAGGCGCTGCGCATGCAGCGGGATCTCGAAGGCGCCGGGCACGTCGTAGAGGTCCACCGCATCGGGCGGCACGTCGTGGCGGGCCAGTTCGGCCAGGAAGGCCTCGCGGGCGCGGCCCACGATGTCGGCATGCCAGCCGGCCTGCACGAAGGCATAGCGCGCGCGTTGAGGGGAGTGGGAAGCAGTCGGTTGTTGCATGGAAGTCCTGTCTCTTTCATCCGGACTGTGACCGTCGGCCCTGGGATCCCACCAGGTCTGCTGACCCCGGACTGCCGTGGCAGGCCGGGCGCTCGCGGGCTTGTGCGGGCTGTGCCGCCATCACCGCCGGTGGGGAATTGCACCCCGCCCTGAGAAGCTGCCCGCCGCCATGTTGAGCCGCGGGCGGCGCGCAGTCTAAGCGCCGCCGCGATCACCCGCGTCCAGCAGGGCCTGTATCAGGTCGGCCGCGGGGTCGAAGTCCAGCGCTTCGATGTGCGCCGCCAGTTCGTGGAAGCGGGTGGGGCCCAGCGCCCCCTGCAGCGCCGCCGCCCGGGCCTGGAAACGCGGCAGCGCGGTGAGGTCCTGCAGGCGCAGCAGCGCCACCAGCTGCTGCAGGCTCTCGGTGTCGGGCGCATCGTCGGCCTCGGCCCGGCCCGGGGCGGCCGCGCTGGCCTGGACCTCTCGCCGGGCCTGCCATTGCCGCAGCAGCGGCCGCGCCTGGCCTTCGAGCCGTGCCAGCGCGGTGGCCAGCGACTGCAGCGCCGCCAGCAGCGACGACGGCGTGGCCACGGCCGCCTGCTCGGCCTGGCCGGCCAGGCGCTGCACCTCGTCGGCGCCCAGGGTGGCGGCGGTGCCGCGCAGCTTGTGCAGCCGCGCCGCCAGCGCGGGCGCGTCGGGCGTTGTGGCAGGCGGCTGCGCCAGGTCGCTGAAGTCGCGCAGCATGCGCTCCAGCAGCGAAGCGAAGAGCCCCGCATCGCCGCCCAGCCGCACGGCGGCCCCGGCCGCGTCGATGCCAGGCACCTCGGGCCAGTCGGCCGGCAGGCCGATGCCATCGCCCGCGACCACCGGCAACGCCCGGCCACGCGCCCGCTCCACATGGCGGCGCACGCAACGCACCAGCGCCTGCGCCTCCACCGGCTTGCTGAGGAAGTCGTTCATGCCGGCGTCGAACACCCGCTGCCGCTCGGCCAGCATGGCGCCCGCGGTCAGCGCCACCACCGGCAGCCGGGCCAGCGCGGGGTCGCGGCGCAGGCGGCGGGTGGCTTCCAGGCCGTCCATCACCGGCATCTGCACGTCCATCAGCACCAGGTCGATGTCAGGGCGC
Organism: uncultured Aquincola sp.; assembly: GCF_964001545.1. Taxonomy (NCBI): domain Bacteria; kingdom Pseudomonadati; phylum Pseudomonadota; class Betaproteobacteria; order Burkholderiales; family Sphaerotilaceae; genus Aquincola; species uncultured Aquincola sp. The sequence continues at coordinate 583 of NZ_CAXFDV010000360.1, read as the reverse complement.
CGGCGCAGCTGGTCCAGCGCTTCGCGGCCGTTCACATGGGCCAGCACTTCGGCGCCTTCGCGCTCCAGCAGCCGGCGCGCCACTTCCAGGTTCAGTTCGCTGTCGTCCACCACCATCACCCGCACGCCGGGCAGCCAGCGCAGCGACTGGCCGTCAAGCCGGGTGGCGGCCAGCAAGGGGCCGCTGCGGCCATGGCGGGCCAGCGCCTGGTTGACGGCGTTGAAGAGCGCGGCGGCCGTCACCGGCTCGGCCAGCACCGCGTCGGCGGTGCCCTCGCCTGCCGCCGCGTCGGCGGTGCCCTCGCCCGCCGCCGCATCGCCGGCTGACACCAGCACCAGCGCCGGCTCGCCGGGCGCAGGCAGCACGGCCCGCCACTGCTGCAGCAGTGCGGGCGCTGCTTCGGCCGGCGCCGGGGCGGGGTCGATCACCAGCACGTCGGCCAGCGCCATCCGGCCCGCCGCCTGGGCGGATGCGCTGGCGCATTCGTCGGTCTGCCAGCCCAGCGCCTTGGCCGCGCCCAGCAAGGCGGGCCGCTGCTCGCTGCCCAGGCCCACCAGCAGCAGCCGCAGGGTGGCGGTGCCCG
>NZ_CAXFDV010000359.1:0-3700 GCF_964001545.1 uncultured Aquincola sp. | reverse complement strand
GCCCGAGGCCCGCGCCCGCCATGCGCAGATCATGGAGCGCCTGGCCACGCTGACCACGCAGTTCGGCCAGAACGTGCTGGCCGATGAATCGGCCTACCGCCTGGAACTGCGCACGCCTGAAGACGAAGCCGGCCTGCCCGACTTCGTGCTGGCCGCCGCGCGCGAGGCCGCGCGGGCGCGCGAACTGGCCTGGCCGGTGATCACGCTGTCGCGTTCGCTGGTGGTGCCTTTCCTGACCTTCAGTGCCCGGCGCGACCTGCGCGAGCAGGCATGGCGCGCCTGGACCAGCCGCGGCGAACATGCCGGCCCCACCGACAACCGCGCGCTGGTGCACGAGATCCTGGCGCTGCGCGCCGAGCGCGCCGCACTGCATGGCTACGCCAGCTTCGCCGACTTCACGTTGGCCGACACCATGGCCGGCACGCAGGCCGCCGTGGCCCAACTGCTGGACGACGTGTGGACCCGCGCGGTGGACACCATGGGCCGCGAGCGCGCGCAGATCGATGCGCTGCGCGCCGAGGCCGGCGACACCGGCACGCTGGAGCCCTGGGACTGGCGCTACTGGGCCGAGCAGGTGCGCCAGCGCCACTACGCCATCGACGATGCCGAGGTGAAGCCGTACTTCGCGCTCGACCGCATGGTGGCCGCTGCCTTCGATTGCGCGCAGCGCCTCTTCGGCGTGCAGTTCACCGAGCTGGCCGGCGCGCCGCTGTACCACCCCGACGTCAAGGCCTATGAAGTGCGCGATGCGCAGGGCCAGGCCATCGGCGTGTTCCTGCACGACAACTTCGCGCGGCCCAGCAAGCGCAGCGGCGCCTGGATGAGCGCCTACCGCGTGCAGCACCGCAACGGCAGCACGGTGCTGCCCATCATCGTCAACAACAACAACTTCGCCAAAGCCGCGGCCGGCGAGCCCACGCTGCTGAGCTTCGACGACGTGCGCACGCTGTTCCATGAATTCGGCCATGGCCTGCATGGCCTGCTGTCCAGCGTGACCTACGAGCGCTTGAGCGGCACCGCGGTGCTGCGCGATTTCGTGGAGCTGCCTTCGCAGCTGTACGAGCACTGGGCCACCGAGCCCGAGGTGCTGCAGCGCCATGCCCGCCACGTGCACACCGGCGAGCCGATTCCGCAGGCGCTGATCCAGCGGCTGCAGGCGGCCGAACGCTTTGGCCAGGGCTATGAGGCGGTGCGCTACGTGGGCAGCGCGCTCACCGACATGGCGGCCCATGCGCTGCCGCTGGCCGAGCTGCCTGCCGACCCGGTGGCCTTCGAGGCCGCGGTGCTGGCCCAGCGTGGCCTGCCGCAGGCGGCCGGCGTCAACCACCGCTTCACCCACTTCCAGCACCTCTTCGCCGGCCATGGTTATGCGGCCGGCTACTACGTGTACCTGTGGGCCGAAGTGCTGGATGCCGATGCCTACGGCGCCTTTGTGGAGGCGGGCAGCCCCTTCGATGCCGAGGTGGCCGGCCGGCTGCTGCGCCACATCTACGCCGCCGGCAACACCGTGGCGCCCGAGCAGGCCTTTGCCGCCTTCCGCGGCCGTGGCCCCCAGGTGGAGCCGATGCTGCGCCAGCGCGGCCTGCTGCAAGACACCGGGGCGGCCGCCTGATGGCCGCGCTGCCCACCAGCGGCCCAGTGACGGCCGACCAGGCCATCGCCGAGACCCGTGCCTGGCTCGAGCATGCGGTCATCGGCCTCAACCTGTGCCCCTTCGCCAAGGCCGTGCATGTGCGCGGCCAGGTGCGTTATGCGGTGTGCGAATCGGCCGACCCTGAAGTGCTGCTTCAGCAGCTGGCCGACGAGCTGCAGCAGCTGGCTGCCACCGATGCGGCCGAAGTGGACACCTGCCTGCTGATCCACCCCGCGGCGCTCACCGATTTCGACGACTACAACCAGTTCCTGGACGCGGCCGAGGCCCTGGTGGAAGAGCTGGACCTGGACGGCGTGCTGCAGGTGGCCAGCTTCCACCCGCAGTACCGGTTCGCGGGCACCGAGCCCGGCGAGATCGAGAACGCCACCAACCAGAGCCCCTACCCGATGCTGCACCTGCTGCGCGAAGAAAGCATCGACCGCGCGGTGGAGGCGTTCCCCGAGCCGGAAGCCATCTACGAAGCCAACCAGCGCACCCTGGCCGCGCTGGGCCACGACGGCTGGGAAGCCCTGCGTGAGCGCTGGCGGGCCGATGCACGCACGGCGATTGCTGCAACGCCGCCAGGGCGCGACTGAAGGCGCGCCCGCAGACCCAGACCCACGAGGTGCCCCATGGCCGGTTCCAGCTTGCTTGCCCTGATCGACGACATCGCCTCGGTGCTGGACGACGTGGCCGTGCTCACCAAGGTGGCCACCAAGAAAACGGCCGGCGTGCTGGGCGACGACCTGGCGCTCAATGCGCAGCAGGTCACCGGCGTCACCGCCGACCGCGAGCTGCCGGTGGTGTGGGCGGTGGCCAAGGGGTCGCTGTTCAACAAGTGTTTCCTCATTCCCGGCGCGCTGTTGATCAGCGCCTTCGTGCCCTGGCTGGTGACGGTACTGCTGATGCTTGGCGGGGCCTTTCTGTGCTTCGAGGGCGCCGAAAAGCTGGCCCACAAGTTCCTGCACAAGGAAGACGCCGAGAAGGAGCGCCAGGCGCGTCTGGCGGCCCTGGCCGACGGCGAGACCGACATGAAGGCCTTTGAACGCGACAAGATCAAGGGCGCCATCCGCACCGACTTCATCCTCTCGGCGGAGATCATCGTCATCGCGCTGGGTACCGTCAGCGCTGCCCCCCTGAGTCAGCAGATCGCGGTGCTGGTGGCCATCGGCCTGCTGATTACCGTGGGCGTCTACGGCCTGGTGGCGGGACTGGTCAAGCTCGACGACCTGGGACTTTACCTGACGCAGAAAGACGGTGGACTGGCACAGGCCCTGGGGCGAGGACTGCTCAAGGGCGCACCGCTATTGATGAAGGGGCTGTCGATCTTCGGCACCCTGGCGATGTTCCTGGTCGGTGGTGGTATTCTCGCCCACGGCATTCCGGTGGTTGGCCACTGGATCGAGGGGCTGGCCGAGACCGAGGTAGCCATTCCTGGCCTCGACGCCATCATGCACGGGCTGGTGCCAATGCTGGGGAACGGCCTGTTCGGCCTGGCTGTGGGCGCTGCCCTGGTCGCCGTCTGGACCGGCGTCCAGCGGCTTCGGGGCAAGGGGCACTGAATGCCAACGCCCTTCGACGATGCACATGATGTACCCGACGAAGAAAGCGTGTTCCTGGTATCAAGCAAAAAGGGCGACCCTCGGGTCGCCCTTTTTAGGTGATGGCCGATGGCCCTTACTTGTCTTTGCTGATGGTCCGTTGAGGCCTAGCCGGTGGCGCTACGGCGTGCCGCGACCAGGGTGCGTAGTGCGTCCACCGTCAGGAACACGATCAGGCTTACCCCCATCACCGGCATCGCCAGCCCCAGCAGCAGGGCCACCAGAGAGATGAGCGCCAGCACCGATAGTGGCAATTCCAGCAGTGCCTGCCACAGCGTCTGGCTGTCGCGGTTCAGGGCGCGGCGGCGCCACCACATGGCGTAGCCCCAGCCCACCATGGTCATGATGCCGATGCCCAGCGTGGCCAGCAGCAGTTGATTGGGCAGACCGAACAGGATGCCCATATGGCCGTCGATGCCCCAGCGGGTGAGCTTGGCGGCAGGCGGGTAGTCGCTGAAGCGCATCT
>NZ_CAXFDV010000358.1:0-2445 GCF_964001545.1 uncultured Aquincola sp. | reverse complement strand
TCAGGCGGGCTGTACCGCAGCCAGGCGGCGCAGCACCTGCTGCGCGATGTCGGCTTCCATCGCGCGGTACAGCTGCGACTCTTCCTGTTCCTTGGCCAGCGCGGCGGTTTCGTTGTAGCTCATGTCGCGGGTGAGCATCAGCTCCGAAGGCGGCAACAGCACCTTGCCGCCCTTGGCCTGCACCCGGAAACTGAAGCGCGAGCGCAGCTGCACCTCACGCACCTGGCCGGCGGCGGTGGTGGCCACCACGCTGCGCTCGCGCGCATCGGCCAGCGCCTGCAGCACCGCTTCGGCCTGCGCCGGGTTGTCGGTGAGTTGGGTGCTGCCCAGCCGGCTGCGCAGCTCGGCCAGCAGCGGCGAGCGCGGATTGAAGCCGGTCAAGGCGATGGTGCGAAAGGGCAGCTGCGGCGGGCGCTGCAGCTCGAAGCCGCAGCCCGCCAGCAGCGCGCCGGCGGCCAGCGCCGCGGAATGGCCAAGCAGTTGCCGACGCTGCATCACACCACCACGTTGACCAGCCGGCCCGGCACCACGATCACCTTCTTGGCCGGTTTGCCTTCGGCGAAGCGGATGTACTCGGGGTGGGCCAGGGCGGCGGCTTCGATGGCGGCCTTGTCGGCGCCCGCGGGCACGTTCACGGCGCCACGCAGCTTGCCGTTGACCTGCAGCACCAGCTCGATGCTGTCCTGCACCAGCGCGGCTTCGTCCACCTCGGGCCAGGGCGCGTCCAGCAGGTCGCCCAGGCGGTCGGCATAGCCCAGCTGCTGCCACAGCCCGTGGGTGATGTGCGGGCAGGCCGGGTACAGGCCGCGCAGCAGCACCGAGAAGCCTTCGCGCAGCGCCGGCTCGTCGCCGGGCGCGGGCTTGAAGTCTTCCAGCGCATTGAGCAGCTTCATCGCACCGGAGACCACGGTGTTGTACTGCATGCGCTCGTAGTCGTAGCTGATCTGCTTGAGCACCAGGTGCACCTCGCGGCGCAGCGCCTTGGCCGGGGGCGACAGCGTGCCGCCCACGTCGGCAGCAGCGCTGAGGGCGGCGGCGTTCTTGGCGCCGAAGGCCCACACGCGCTTCAAGAAGCGGTGCGCGCCTTCCACGCCGGCGTCGTTCCACTCCAGCGTCTGCTCGGGCGGGCTGGCGAACATGACGAACAGGCGCGCGGTGTCGGCGCCGTAGCGGTCGATCAGCTCCTGCGGGTCGACGCCGTTGTTCTTGGACTTGGACATGGTGCCCACGCCCTGGTAGTCCACCGCCGAGCCGTCGCTCTTGAGCTTGGCGCCGGTGATCTTGCCGGCCGCGTCGAACACGTTCTCCACCTCATGCGGCCAGAAGTACTCGACGCCGCCCTGCGCACCGCGCCGGCTGTAGATGTGGTTGAGCACCATGCCCTGGGTGAGCAGCCGCTTGAAGGGCTCGTCGATCTTCACCAGGCCCAGGTCGCGCATCACCTTGGTCCAGAAGCGCGCATACAGCAGGTGCAGGATCGCGTGCTCGATGCCGCCGATGTACTGGTCCATCGGCATCCAGTAGTCGGTGCCTTCGGCCACCATGCGCCGGGTGTTGGCCGGGTCGCAGTAGCGCATGAAGTACCAGGACGAGTCGACGAAGGTGTCCATCGTGTCCGTCTCGCGCTTGGCGGGCTTGCCGCAGCGCGGGCAGGCCACGTTCAGGAACGACTCGCACTTGTTCAGCGGGTTGCCGCTGCCGTCGGGGATCAGGTCCTCGGGCAGCACCACCGGCAGGTCGCTCTCGGGCACCGGCACCGGGCCGCAATCGGCGCAGTGGATGATGGGGATGGGCGTGCCCCAGTAGCGCTGGCGACTGATGCCCCAGTCGCGCAGGCGCCAGGTGGTCTTCTTCTCGCCCAGGCCCTTGGCGGCCAGGTCGCGCGCGATGGCATCCACCGCCTCCTGGTAGCGCAGGCCGCTGTAGTTGCCCGAGTTGATGACCACGCCGCGCTGCTTGTCGCCGTACCAGTCGGCCCAGGCGTCGTAGCTGTAGTGTTCGCCGTCCACCGCCACCACCTGGGTGATGGGCAGGGCGTACTTCTTGGCGAAAGCGAAGTCGCGCTCGTCGTGGGCGGGCACGCCCATCACCGCGCCGTCGCCGTAGCTCATCAGCACGTAGTTGCCGACCCACACCTCCACCGCGTCACCGGTCAGCGGGTGCTGCACGAAAAGGCCGGTGGGCAGGCCTTCCTTGTCCTTGGTGGCCAGCTCGGCCTCGGTGGTGCCGCCCTGCTGGCACTGCTCGATGAAGGCGGCCAGCGCCGGGTTGCTGCGCGCGGCATGCGCAGCCAGCGGATGCTCGGGCGCCACGGCGCAGAAGGTCACGCCCATGATGGTGTCGGCGCGCGTGGTGAACACGTACAGCCGGCCGTCCTGGATCAGCGCGCCGCTGTCGTCGCGGATGTCGTGCGGGAAGGCGAAGCGCACGCCTTCGCTCTTGCCG